>SYFN01000230.1 GCA_005800405.1 Burkholderiales bacterium | reverse complement strand
TCTTGAGCTCAATCTCGCGCAGCTTGGCCACGATCTGCTCGGGCTTTAATCGAACACCTTTAGGCATCACTGACTCCTTTTGAATAATAAAAAAGTAATATTATTCTCACTCAATCTGGATCAGTTTTTAAACGCAGGTCATGATGATGTTACGCATAAGGTTTCCTTCCATGAGTATGAGTTTGAACAGTATTCGCGCGTCGCAGCCAGCGCCAGGCATTGCCGACCATGCTGGCAGTCGTCTGCAGTTGTCGGGGATCTCTCAGCAAAAGCATCATCATACCCGTGATAGCCTTGAAGATGCCTGTGCGTTGGTTTGGTCCCGGCACTTGTACAACGGTCTTTGGGTCGTGTTGATGACGTCGGATCAGACGTGGGGCCAGCCACACGACTAACGCAACGCCGGCGGCCACTTGGAAAGGGTGGTCCAGCAGCCACTGACCGAGTCGTTTGCGTCGTGGCGACATGGCCTGACGTATGATTTGACTGTGGTTGCTCGTTATTTGATGATATTCGCTCTCGCCGCTCAGCATGCGGCGATAGAGACTGCGTCTGGCTTCGATCTCTTCCAGCAGGGTGCGACGTTCTTTCTCTTGCGACATTCTCATAAACTCTCCCTCAGTAGCGCCACGTCTCGCTTTATCTCTTCACGCAAGGTCATCATGCCGAGACCACTACCCGCATGCTGTCGGATCAGCGAGATACCAGCACCCGCAGCGATGACGTAAAGAGCCACCACGAACCAGGCCGCGATACTGCGGTAGCCGCTGTCCCAAAAAGTCACCATGATTGCAATGCCTGTGAAGAGCAACACAAAAAATGTACACATCAAAGCCAGCAAATAACCCAAGAGTTGAGCACTCAGCTCGCGACCCTGCAGCTTCATCTCAATCTGCAATAGCGTGAGGTAGTCGCCCAGTCTGTCCATAGCAATGACAGAGAGCTGCTTTGATTTTTGCAGTGCTTTGAGCATCACGTTTTCTCCAGCGTTCGATGGATTGTTTAGATCATCCCTATGATTAATCGCGGCGCAGCAGGGCACCGATTAGCATTCCCATGCCCACTGACACGATCACGGATTGCAACGGTCGCTCCCGCACATAGTCTGCTGTCGCATCACGCCCCAGACTCAATTGCCGACTGGCTTGCTCTGCGATGCCTTTGGCGGCATGGCGCATCGAAGAAAATCTCGCAAGGATGCGGTCAAGCGCTTCACGTAACTCATGCTCGCTGAGCGTCGATGCATGCAACATCAGTGCATCCAGATCATTTTTCAAATTGGACAACTCGTCCCGCATACCGGAGGCCTGACTGCTGCGACCACGAACATCCTGCCGCCCACCCGAAGTGTCAGCCGAGCCGATCGGGATTTCAGTTTCCATAAATCTCTCCTTTCAATGAGGGTGAAGTCACACCGTTTGGCATTCCAGGCCATCTAAGCCCGCCAAAGATGATTTCAGCAATCGGTGTGCCAGCTAGGCGCATTGCGTCATGGGTGGTTTTCCCGGTTGATCATCCTGGTGCATGGAAAAAATGACAGGTAAACGGTGCATAAGCCGGCAAAATGGAAACGCCATTGTCCTGCTCAGGAAAAACGGTGATGTACGCAGACGCAGGCTATGGTTTGCCCCTGGTTATCCGGGTGTCTCCCTGACAGCAGCGTCAGGTATCCGGCGCGCCAGTGATGAGCGTCATGCTAAGATTCGTGGGTTAAGGCGGCGTGATCACGCGCTGTCATTTTCATGTTGAAATCAATAACGATAAGGAGATGATTTTGAAACTCAGGAATCCTACCCGCGTACTGGTCGCCGCATCAACACTGGCTTCGGTGTTTGTGTTGACCTCGTGCCAGAAGGCTGACAACACCAGCGCCAGCAATGATGGTGATACCGTCAAGATTGGTTTCATCACCGACATGTCCGGTGTTTACGCTGATGTTGACGGACCAGCCGGCGCAGAAGCTATTAAGATGGCAATTACGGATTTTGGTGACAAGGTCAATGGCAAGAAAATTGAATTCGTCTCAGCAGACCATCAGAACAAAGCAGACATCGCTGCCAGTAAAGCGCGCGAGTGGTTTGATCAGCAAGGTGTGGATCTGCTGATTGGCGGTACGAACTCCGCAACCAGTCTGGCCATGGCCAAGGTGGCTGCAGAAAAGCAAAAGCCTTTCATTGCCATCGGTGCCGGTACATCGCGCCTGACCAACGAGGAATGCACGCCGTTTACCATTCACTATGCCTACGACACCGCTGCCGTGGCTCGCGGCACCTCAGGCGCTCTGGTTCAGCAAGGTCAGAAGGATTGGTTCTTCCTGACGGCGGATTATGTATTCGGCATGTCACTGGAAAATGATGCATCGGACGTCGTGACCAAAAGTGGTGGTCGAGTGCTAGGGTCGGTACGCCATCCACTGGCGGCATCCGATTTCTCGTCATTCTTGCTGCAAGCGGAAAAATCCAAGGCACAGGTGCTAGGCCTCGCAAACGCTGGGGGCGATACGGTCAATTCGATCAAAGCTGCTGCAGAATTCGGCATCAACAAAAAAATGAAGCTTGCAGGTCTGCTGATGTTCGTCAACGACGTGCACGCGCTGGGACTAGACCTCACGCAGGGCATGTATCTGACCGACGGCTGGTACTGGGATACCAACGAAGAAACACGTGCCTGGTCGAAGAAGTTCATGGATAAAAACAAAAAGGCACCCTCTATGCTGCATGCAGCCGATTACTCGGCAGCCACGTTCTACCTGAATGCGGTCAAGGCACTCGGTAACGAAGATGGCGCCAAAGTGATGGAGAAATTGAAATCAACGCCTATTAATGATTTCTTTACCAAGAATGGTGTGGTCCGTCCGGATGGCCGCATGGTGCATGACATGACACTCATGCAGGTCAAGTCACCCGCTGAATCCAAATATGCTTGGGACTATTACAAGCCTGTTCAGGTCATTCCAGGTGAAAAAGCATTCATGACCAAGGCCGAGACCAAGTGCGCCCTGTGGAAATAAGCACGGGCTGATTCAATCAATGGCGCGGTTCTCTGCGCCATTTTTTTTATCTGTTGTGACTCGCACTCCTTGAGATACACCTATGAAGACAATACTTTTTCTATTGATGACGCCAATCCCGGCGCTCGGCGGAGACTTGCCCGCCGGCTTTGATGGTTTGCGCTGGACAGATTCGATTGCCGCGATGCTGGGTGCAAAAAAGCTGGCAGAGACGCCCCTGTACAAGTGCTATCGTCGCGGCGAGCGGGTGGCGCAGCTGGGCGACACTACCATCACGAACCTTCGCCTGTGCTTTGCCGAAGACCGGTTTTATTTTGTGCAAATGGAATTCGGCGGCGAGAAAGATTTTGCCGCGCTGCTGGCCTGTGCAAAACAGCAGTGGGGCGAATCCAGACCCGTGCAGCGCTCGTCAGAGGCCTATGCCTGGGGTGGTGGTAGTGAAAAGATTTATGTGGAGCTGGAATTCAGCAAGCTTGATGATCGCGGGACTCTCGCTTATGTGTGCCTACCTGTCTTTCGCGAGACGCAGGAAGCCAGCCGTCGAGATAGAAAATCTTCCCCTTAGGCAACAATATACCTGCATCGAGTGAGTGAGAAGAGCGGGGGAAAAGTCTTTAAAAATTTCTCCAAGGGAATTTTGATTTTCGTCAAACGTCTTGCATAATCGAAATATGTGAGACAGATGGTTCATCTCACCGATTAACGCGCAAGGCGTAACCCGTCTCTGGTGTCCGATGCAAGCTTCACTGATCTTATCCAAGTCCGATATCCGGCGCGCCCAGTGGCGTATCGCGCTGGCGTGGTGTGTTGGGTGCGCGCTTCTGGCCGCAGCAGTTTGCATTACCGTTTGGGTGAAGATTGAGGTTGATCGTGCGCAGCTAATTCTGGAGGCGGAAAAAGAGGCTGCTGCTCATGCTAAGGCCTACGCGCAGCAAGTGCTACGCAGTGTGGAGCAAATCGATCAGCTAGCGATGTCCATCAAGTATCAGTGGGAGCGCAGGCCGGGGACCTTGGGTCTCGAGGATCAGTTTAATCATGGCGTGTATTACAATGAGACTTATCCCACCGTCGTTGATGGCAATGGCTATACGGTCACCAGCACGTGCAATCTGGTACTTGGTACGTTCATGGGCGATCTCGCTTTTTTCAAGGTAAACCGTGAACAATCCAGGCAGCAGCTTCAGATCATGCCACCCGCACTCGGTCAAGGTGGACTTGAGGGCAAGAAAATTATTCGCTTCAGTCGGCGTCTGGAAAAACCTGATGGTCGTTTTGATGGCGCCGTGCTGATTGCGGTCACGCTTGATTATCTGACTAGCTTCCGTGATAAGTCTTTTTTTCACCCTGGTGACTTCATATCGGTACACTTTGTGGATGGTCCCGTGCTTGTCTCTACCGGTGGATCTGATTTGGCCCATGCTTTCTATGCCGGGATACCGACATTTTCTAGCGACCAAGGCGTTTGTGACGAACCGCAAAAAATCTTTGTTGATGGTCAGGCCCGACTGGTAGGTTGGCAAAAAATTGAGGGTTATCCTTTGATCAGCGTGGCTGGGATCAGTAAGGATAACGGCTTCAGGTCCTATGAGCCTACTCAGCGCACTTACATTGGCATTACCGGACTGGTCTGTTTGCTGCTGGTGATTTTTGCTGGAGCAGGCCCCTTAAACCAGATTCGACATACCGCTCGCAGACGACATGAGGCGCAGGTGCAGTCGACCTTTCGTCTCGCGGTTGCCGGAGCTCGTGAAGCTTTTTACATGATCAGTCCGATTTATCATGACAACGGTGACATAGACAAGCTGTGTATTGAAGACTGTAATGAGCGTGCTGCAGAAATGTCCGACTATTTTCGTAATGAATTGATCGGTGAATGTGCGGCCAAGCTCTTTGAAGGTACAGAGTTAGATGCGCTCCATGATTTTTTCTTGCGCGTAAAGGTAGAGAAATTTGTGGAGGATGAGTTTTATGTGCCGAAAGGAAAACGCCATGCTACTGGATGGTTTCATCGGCGTGGCCTCCTCTCTGGCAAAGATATTGCGATTACGATACGAGACATATCCGAAGCCCGGCAACAGGCTATCGAGCTGGCCAGAATGGCCAAGACGGACACGCTCACCGGACTGCCCAATCGGCATTGGCTCAATGACATGCTGCCGCTCATGCTGCAACATGCGCACGAGGCTGGCCAGCGGCTTGCATTGATCGCGATTGATCTGGACGATTTCAATAATATCAATGACGCTTTGGGCCATAAGACCGGTGACTTGCTGCTGTCCTCAGTTGCCAAAGCCATGCGCGATGTAATCCCTGAGAAAAACCATCTGGCGCGTATTGGTGGTGATGAATTCATCGTGGTTCTTGAGGACCTGATCGATGGCGATGGCAGTGCAGAAGCGCAGGCATTGATGTCAGCCATCGCCTACTCAGCGGTTGGAACTACTTGGGAAAAGTTTTAGTTGAGAGCATCCATCGGTATCAGTGTTCATCCCGCCGATGAGCAGGATGTACAAGTGCTGATGCGGGCGGCCGATATCGCGATGTATGAAGCCAAGTCACAGGGAAAGTCGCAGTACCGACATTACGATGAAAAATTTGCCCAAAAAATCAGAGACCGGGCTCTGCTCGAGCGTGAGCTCCAACGGGCGATTCAGAATGACGAATTCATGATGCTCTATCAGCCGCGTGCCGATGCGCGCACCGGTCGGTTTTCCAGCATGGAGTCGCTGATACGCTGGCAGCATCCCGAGCGCGGGCTACTCTCGCCGGTCGAATTCATTGCGGTCGCAGAGCAAACCCGGTTGGTGATTCCCTTGGGCGAATTGGTCATTCGGAAGGTATGTGCACAGATGGCCGCCTGGATATCTGAGGGCGTCAACATGAAGCGCGTGTCGCTGAATATATGGGCACTTCAGCTGCGCGATGATAGTCTACGGCGGGTGCTCAGCACCTGCCTGCAACAGTATGGCCTGCACTCGTCATTGATCGCCATCGAGCTCACAGAATCCAGCATGCTGGATGAAGGAGGAATAGCGATCAAGGAATTGCACAAGCTTCGTGAGCTGGGTGTTCAACTGCAGATTGATGATTTTGGAATAGGCTATTCATCGCTGTCCCAGTTGCAGAGTTTGAACATCGATGTCATCAAAATCGACCAATCCTTTGTCCGCAAACTGGGCAAGGATTATCAGAGTGAAGTCCTGTGCGAAACCATCGTATCAATCGGGCGCAGCCTCGATATTACAATCGTGGCCGAGGGCTTGGAAACCACCGCGCAGCTGGGAAAGCTGCAGGCCATGGGCTGCGATGAGGTTCAGGGATAACTGCTTTCCAAGCCGGTGCCGCCCGAGGCGATCCCTGAACTGATGCTGCAGCCATTTTTTGAGGAAGCCGGCAAGACCTGAGTGAGCAGAGGCCTCACCCTCAATCAGGAAAAAAGCGGTCTGAGTTTGTCAATGCTCGGGTGATGCACCACGCCCTTCTCGGTGATGAGTGCAGTTACCAGTTCGGCGGGGGTTACGTCAAACGAAGGATTTCTGACCATTACGCCAGCCGCTGCCCATTGACAATCACGATAACCCGTCACCTCCAGAGGCGAGCGCTCCTCGATCGGTATATCTTCACCGCGAGCGATTGTCATGTCGATGGTTGACAAGGGACAAGCGACATAAAACGGAATGCCGTGCCTGTGCGCGAGTACTGCCACCATATAGGTACCGATCTTGTTGGCGACATCGCCATTGGCCGCTACACGATCCGCACCAACGATGACTGCATCGACCTCACCGCGAGCCATCATGTGACCGGCCATGTTGTCGGTGATGAGCGTGACGGGAATTTTTTCCTGCACCATTTCCCAGGCAGTCAGACGTGCACCCTGCAGAAATGGGCGCGTTTCATCGGCGATCACGGAGATACGCTTACCCGAGGCGACAGCAGAGCGAATCACGCCCAGTGCGGTACCGTGACCGGCAGTGGCGAGTGCGCCCGCATTGCAATGCGTGAGGACACGCGCACCATCTGACAAGAGCGCTGCACCAGCGGTACCCATGGCCAGATTGCTATCCACATCTTCGCGATGAATCGCTTTGGCTTCCTTGAGTAACCTGTCGGACAAGCTTACGGTATCGGCGCTGCCATGCTGCTGCCAGCACGCACGCATGCGGTTGAGCGCCCAGAACAGGTTGACTGCGGTAGGGCGGCTCGCGGCCAGTACATCAAACCCCTGTTGCAAACGCTGATCAAATTCTGTACGCGGCAAATCATGCAGTCGCAAGGCTTCCAGTGCCACACCATAGGCTGCGGCTACGCCGATGGCGGGCGCACCCCGCACCACCATGGTTCGAATGCCCTCGGCTACTCCCTGAGCGCTGTCAAAGGGCAGATAGTCAAATGCTGCGGGCAGCCGGGTCTGGTCAATCATCTCCAACCACTGCTTGCCTGATTCCGTCATCCAGTGCAGGGTAGCCACGGCTTGCGTCATGCTAATCCCCTTCGAATTCGCACAAGGCAAACACGGAGAGCCCCATTTTTTCAAGTCGCTGTCGGCCACCAATATCGGGCAGATCAACCAGAAAGGCGCACTCGATGACTGTGCCCCCCATTTTCTGTACCAACGTGACGGCAGCCTCGGCAGTGCCACCCGTGGCCAGCAAATCATCAATGATCAGCACCCGCTCGCATGACGCGATCGCGTCGTCATGAATTTCAATACGATCGGTACCATATTCCAGCGCATAGTCATGGCCGGTCGTTTTGCCCGGCAGCTTGCCTGGTTTGCGCACTGGAACGAATCCTATGCCCAATGCGTAGGCGAGCGGTGCTGCAAACATGAAGCCACGTGATTCGATGCCCACGATTTTATCGATAGGCTGACCACGATAACGTTCGATCAGGCTGTCGATGCAGGCTTTGAAACCGGCAGGATCTTTCAGCAGGGTCGTGATGTCACGAAACTGAATGCCTGGCTTGGGATAGTCGGGAATAGTGCGTATGAATTGGGTGAAGTCCATAATTTACTCAGCTGAGGCAGCCTGTCTGCCATAGGTTTTAAAGCGATCAATGACTTGCTGCATTTCTTGTGCCGACAGCAGTACCGGCTTGCCGCTTTGGCGTGCGATCAGATATTGCTGGCATAGTGATTCCACTTCGGTGGCTACGCTCATGGCTTCATCCAGATCTCTGCCAAGCGCAATCAGACCATGATTAGCCAGCAGACAGGCCTTGCGATCAGTGAGAGCTTCTACCGCATAGGCCGACAAGATATCTGTGCCAAACAGCGTGTAGGGCGCGCAGCGCACCGAGTCACCGCCAGCAATGGCGATCATGTAGTGAAACGGTGGTAAATCCTCGCGCAGGCAGGCCAGCGCTGTCGCATAAGGCGAGTGCGTGTGGACGATTGCGTGGATATCAGAGCGCAGCTGCAGTATGTCGCGATGAAAATGCCATTCACTGGACGGCTTGCCATGACCGATCACGCTGCCATCAAATCGCATCGCAACAATACCAGTTTCAGTCATCGCATCAACCGGAACACCCGAGGGTGTCACCAGAAAATGATCTTCTTCTCGGCAGCTGATATTACCTGTCGTGCCGCGATTGAGGCCACTGACTTCAAGTCGTCGGCAGGCTGACAGGATTTGCCTTCGCAAACTGGCACTGTTATTCATTTGAGCGTGACTCACGATGTCAACAGTCGACCGGCGACTGCAGAGAGTTTTTCGAGCATCGCAGGGTCGCGGGCTTCGGGCGCAGTAATCAGTGCATGTTGGAGCGCACTACGGCAACTGCACGTGGCAGCATGGGTATCTTTTTTGAGATGCGGCACGACTTTTTGAACCAGTTCGCGACCTTTGTTGACATTCGCAATCAGTACCCCCACGATCTGCTCGACGGTCACATGATTATGATCCGGGTGCCAGCAGTCATAATCCGTCACCATCGATACGCTGGCGTAGCAAAGTTCTGCCTCACGCGCGAGTTTAGCTTCAG
>SYFN01000021.1 GCA_005800405.1 Burkholderiales bacterium | reverse complement strand
GCGCGGCAAATTTACCAAGACGTCAGGCAGGGTTGTTTTAGATCGTGCCGCCAAGACAGGTAGTATCGATATCGTCATTGATGCCAGTACGATCGATTTTGGCCACGCAAAAATGACCGACCACGCACGTGGCAAAGATATGTTCAACGTCGAAAAATTTCCTACCGTGACTTACAAAAGCACATCACTGAAATTTGATGGTGACAAGCTGGTCGGCGTCGAGGGTGAGATGACCATGATGGGCGTGACCAAGTCCTTACCGCTGAAGATCAATTCATTCAAGTGCATCATGCATCCCATGCTCAAAAAGGAAGTATGCGGTGCCGATGCTTCAGGTATATTCGATCGGAGCGATTTCGGTCTGACCTATGGTCTGCCGCGTTTTGCACCCGAAGTCAAATTGGCGATTCAGGTCGAAGGTGTCAAAGCGGACTGAGCAAGTCAAGACCATCAAAAAACGGTGCCTTGAGCGCCGTTTTTTTGCAGCAGTGGCAGAGGCTTTGATTTTTTTATCACCCTTCGGCGAGCGCTTGTGAGGGTGGAATACAAAAGGCCTACCCAAATCACCCTATCGCGTTTGGCATCTGTCTCGCTTGGTCGGTGGTAATGCAGTAACGCCGCAGGTAGTACAGACGTGCGACAAGGCGCTGCTTACCCTGCAAGCAGCCTCGCGCGAGATAGACTTTTAGTGCAGCTGATCTCCGCGTGCAGTCCGCTGCCCGCTACTTTTCGTCTTGGCTGATACCACGCTAGATTGATAGGATTGCATGCGTAATGCCAATTCCTGAAGATTCAAACTCGATTGTCTGACCAAAGGAAAGAGCTGTTGCTCCTCGAGCTCCATATGGGCGTGGATCGCATCACTCAGATTTTTCATTTATTCATCATAGGCCGCATCACCCGGTGAAAGGTTCTGCATTTGTTCAATCAATTCATCGGCAACGTGATGGTCATCAAGACAGCGCGTGATCATGGCAGCATCCAGCTTTTCCACTGCAGGATAAAACACGGCTTCCTCGAGCCGGGTGTGTTGAAGCAAGGCCTCACAAATCTTGGGGCCCGCATATTGTTTTACCTTCTGGTCCTGGGTACTCAGATAACGTTGCAGCAGCTGACGTACAAAGTAATGGTCATGCAGCAATCCTTGAGAAGGATCATCCAAAGGAAAGCTACCCTGACTGCGCGCTGCAATCTTGTTCTCTTCCATCATCATCTCCTTGAAAGGTCGGACTCTGCAGCAAGCGATCAAGCAAAGCTCCCGCAATAAAAATTTGACGCTCGGTCGAGCATAAAATTCCTCGCCAAGCTCATTTAGAACGAGAAAAATTCATCTGACTTTCTGATAGGTCAGTAGTTACGGGCAACGCCAGTGGGCGCTGCAGCACGACGGGCGTATAGCCCCGTCGCCTGTTGATGGGCTAGCATCAATGTTCGAAATGGTGTCCACTCCCATCGATCAAGATGACTGACGCAACTCAGCGTTTTAACCCACTGGTGGCAGAGGCAAAGCATCTGTCGGACCACAATTGAATGCTATCCGGCACGTTTTTCACCTACCGCCTAAAATAGGGGCAACTACAGATGGGTAGCGAAATGAACTTAGCAAAATTAGAAATAAAAGGCTGCCTGAAGGCTTGTTTGTTCTTGGTACTTTTTCATCAAGGTCTCATTGCAGCAGAGATTCTTGATCTTGCCAGTGGCAAGGAGATTTCGGAACCTGTCCTCGCCGAGCGTTTGCGTAGCGCTGATATCGTGCTGCTGGGTGAATTGCATGACAATCCCTTCCATCACCAAGCGCGCGCCGGCTTCATCCCCCGGTTTGCCAACGTCAAAACCACGATCGTGGCTGAACATTTGCCGGCGGGCGGCCGTGTTACCTCCACCGGCGAAGCCGGCAGCGACCTGGAAGCTGCTGGCTTCAATCGTAGCGGTTGGGGGTGGCCGCTGCACCAACCCCTTTTTGAATCAGTACTCGGCGGTGGATATGCGCTCATTGGCGGCAACCTACCAGCCGGCTTTTCGAAAGAACTGATGACCCAGGGGCAGGGTGCGATGGCACTGCCCATGGCGAGGTCTTACGAGCAGTCGTCCTTGCCCGACCCGGCGCGAGCTCAGCTGGAGCAGGATCTGGTTGATGGTCATTGCGGCAAGCTGCCGGAAAAGTATCTAGCACCCATGAAGCTGGTACAGCGTGCGACGGATATTTCCATGGCAACAGCACTGCTTGCGCATCGGCCGGCAGTACTGATCGCGGGTAATGGGCATGTGCGGCGGGATTATGGAGTGCCTCAGGTCTTGTCAGCACTTGACCCTTCATTAAAAATCAGGAGCATCGGTTTCTACGAAAGCGGCACTGACCGCAAGGAACTGATAAAGTCCCTCGCTGGCCGCTATGATTTTGTCTGGCTGACCGATAAGGTAGAGCGGGGCGATCCCTGCGAAGACTTCAATCTAAAATAAATTTTTCCCGAGACTCGGTATGTTCAAATCATTTTTTCTCAGCCGCCATTGGGCTCTTTGGGCGTGGCCTGGCGCTGCATTGATTTTTCTTGGTACTTGGTATCAGGTGCAGATCGACGTGCAAATCAATGACTGGTTTGGCGGGTTTTATGACCTCGTCCAGAAGGCTCTGGGTAAACCGGGTGAGGTCACGATAGAAGAATTTTTCGGCTTTTTGCTCAGCTTTGGCAAGCTGGCTGGTACTTATGTGCTCGTTGCTGTCTTTCTGGGATTTTTTACGAAGCACTGGGTTTTCCGCTGGCGCCATGCGATGAATGATTTTTACACGGTTCACTGGTCCTCCCTGCGACAAATCGAAGGCGCGAGTCAACGTGTACAGGAAGATACCAAACGTTTCGCGGCCATTATGGAATCACTGGGTTCCAACATGATGGACTCGCTGATGACTCTGGTGGCTTTCCTTCCGATTTTGTGGACGCTATCCAAGAAAGTCGCTGAAGTACCCATTTTGGGTGCTGTTGATCATGCGCTGGTCTATGTTGCGGTTTTGTTCGCGTTGTTTGGTACCGTGGTCCTGGCTCTGGTCGGCATCAAGTTACCGGGACTGGAATTCAATAACCAGCGTGTGGAGGCGGCGTATCGCAAAGAGCTCGTGCATGCCGAAGACGATCCCGCGCGCGGTACCGAACCGGTGGTGAGAGATTTGTTCTCTCACGTACGGGCCAATTATTTCCGCTTGTTTTTCCACTATATGTATTTTGATGTAGCGAAATTCACCTACCTGCAGTTTGGTGTTCTGGTACCTTACATCGCACTCGGACCCACCGTAGTGGCCGGCGCAATTACGCTGGGTGTGATGCAGCAGATCGTTCGTGCGTTTGGTCGGGTAGAGATGTCTTTCCAGTTTTTGGTCAGGAGCTGGGGTACCATCGTCGAGCTGATTTCGGTATACAAGCGACTGCGCGCTTTTGAAGCAACCATTGGTGACTTGAAGGCTGCACCGGCTCCGGCTGACTGAACCGCTTAAGCACCTGGCTCACAAGACCTTGGTGACGGTGGCATTTTTTGTACCGCACCCCAAGCGACTGTGGATGGATTGTCAAACGGAATTGGCGGCATATTTATTTCGTTCGTTTTCTGCGAGGTGACAGATGCTTTCCTCCCCAAACCGAGCCGTGCTCATGCCGCTCGTGTTGGCACTCGTGGTCTGGGTAATGCCACCCGCCACACAGGCAGTGGATCTGGCACGCGTGCCAGCACAAAAACAAACCAAAGCCGGTCTTTACGTAGAGGCACGCGAAGCCTACGAGCTCAAGCAAAGACTGGGCGAGAAGGCCTTGTTTGTCGATGTACGTACCCGCGCTGAAATTTCTTATCTTGGCATGCCCTCGGTCGCTGATGCTCACGTTCCTGCATTTGAGCATCCGCCGAATGCGGGCTGGGATGACAAGAGCGGTCGTTTCAAGTTGGAGGTCAATGCAGACTTCGAGCCGGAACTTGCCCGACGCCTGGCTTCGCGTCAGCTCAGCAAGAGCGACGTGATAATTCTGATTTGTCGCTCGGGAGATCGCACAACTCGTGCTGCAAACTTTCTCACCGAGCAAGGCTACAGCAAGGTTTATTCCGTGATTGATGGCTTTGAAGGCGATGCGGTCGCCGAAGGTCCACAAGCTGGACAGCGGCTGCTGAACGGCTGGAAGAATGCCGGTTTGCCCTGGACCTATAAGCTCGATAAAAACAAGATGTATCTTCCGGGGTACTGAACGATTTTCGAGTCGTATGACAGCTTCCCCTTACCGCACCATTGTCCATGACGGGGGCGGGTCATGATTGCCCTGCTTGAAGCCAAGCGCGCCGGATTGTTTGCGCGGATTCACTGGCTTCCCAATGTCATCGCTGGTCTCATCGTTGGTATCGTGGCCTTGCCACTGGCGATGGCGTTTGCCATTGCTTCCGGCGCGCGGCCCGAGCAGGGTATCTATACCGCGATCATCGGTGGCGGACTGATCACGCTACTGGGTGGTAGTCGGATACAGATTGCCGGGCCAACAGGGGCATTTATTGCCATCCTTCTAGGCATTACCGCACGTTTTGGTATCGCCGGTCTGGAGGTAGCGACGCTGATGGCGGGCGTCATGCTGCTGTTGATGGGCCTAGCGCGCATGGGGGCTGTGATTCGCTTCATCCCCATGCCTGTGATCGTCGGCTTCATTGCCGGTATTGGCGTGATCATTTTTATCGGACAATGGCCCGATTTTTTGGGTTTACCCAAACCCGAAGGCGAATACTTTCACGAAAAGCTCTGGCATCTGCTGCAATCGATGTCTGAGATTCATGGTCCCGCGCTGCAGCTCTCCGTTGCAAGTCTTTTGCTGGTCTTGCTTGCGCCGCGAGTCAAAGCACTGGCTCGTGTGCCGGGTCCTTTGATTGCCATGATGGTGATCACTGTGCTGCATACGATCCACCCATTACCAGGCGTGGCCACCATAGGGAGCGCATTTGGTGGGATACCGACCGGTTTGCCCTCCTTTGCCCTATCGGCGATGACGCTATCGCAAATCATTATGTTGATAGGTCCGGCATTCACGATTGCAATGCTGGGTGCGATTGAGGCACTTTTGTCGGCGGTAGTTGCCGATGGCATGGCAGGCACCCGACATGATTCAAATCAGGAACTCATCGGGCAGGGTATCGCAAATATTGTCGCACCGCTGTTTGGCGGATTTGCAGCCACCGGTACGATTGCGCGCACGGCGACCAATATACGCAATGGTGCCAATAGCCCGCTGGCGGGTATAACGCATGCCCTGGTGCTGGTCGCCGTCTTGCTATTTTTAGCTCCCTTCGCCTCTGGCATACCGCTAGCGGTACTGGCCGCTATTTTGCTTGTAGTCGCATGGAAGATGAGTGAGCTTCCGCGTTGCATACAGATTCTCAAAACCGCACCCACAGCTGATCGACTAATTTTAGTGATTACTTTTTTGCTGACGGTGTTTGCTGATCTTGTAGTAGCGGTGAACGTCGGTGTCATCCTCGCGATATTGACCCGCGTTAAATGTTGATCCAAAGTCTGTGAGAGTTTTTAGTCTAGCTTGACTTCATTGTAGATTCAATCTTTGCATCACCTCCTGTGGTGTTGGAATGGGTGGAAACAAGCTCAAGTGCAAGGCTTTTTCTGCTTT
>SYFN01000229.1 GCA_005800405.1 Burkholderiales bacterium | reverse complement strand
GCCATGCTCCACCAAGCCCAGTACCGTTTGCAGCACGCAGACATGTGCCTCCATACCGGTCACGACGATCTGGCTTTTGCCTAGGCGCTTGAGCGTTTGCATGATGGCAGCATCATCGGCACATGAGAAATGTCGCTTGTGGAGGATTTCATCGTCCTTCAGCAGTGTCCTCAAATCTGCGACGCTTGGTCCGATTTTTTCCGCACAATGCTCGCTGGCAAAGACAGGAATATCCAGTTGGCGGGCAGCTCGGATCAAGGCGCTATTCGCTTTGATTGCCGACTCAGATTGGTGCATGGCAGGTGCCAAGCGGCTTTGAATATCTACCACCAGCAAGGCTGTCGAATCGCGCTGTAGTCGCATGGTGTAGCTCAGATTCAAGTAATTATCATTTTGATAAATGGGGGCGGCGCGCGAAGGTGTGCCCACCTTAAACTCCTTCGTTTTTAATGCTGCTTTTCTTGTCGGTAAGTCCCCTATTCGGTAGACTCACCTTAGCGAAACTTGCTTCTCCACACAAGGATTTTCATTCTACCGACCGCCTCATGCTTAAACTATTAGAAGTTGTCGGACCGGTAACCGACCCGGTCATCGCCGATCAATTGCACAATCTGGAACACCATGGGCGGGTCGAGTACATCACGCTGTCTGAAGAGGATACGCAGCGTCGTCGCTTGCGTGTCATGACAGATGCCGGCACCGAATGTGCGCTAATGCTAGATCGCTCGGCGCAACTCTATGATGGTGCAGTGATGTTGTTGACCGAGGAGCGCGCGGTGGTCGTGCGCACGCAAGAACCAGCTTGGTTGCGCATACAGCCTCGTGATACTGCAGCAGCGCTCGAGATTGGCTACTTCTCAGGCAATATGCATTGGACCGTGCGATTTACAGGCGATGTCATCGAGATCGCAATGCAGGGCGAAGCAGCAAGCTATCTCGAGCGGTTGGCACCGTTTTTATCAGATGGTCGGGCGAGACATGTCCACAGCCACTGATATCGTCAGCCAGCTCAGTGCGCTACAGCACGCGGATAGCTTTTTCCCGAGTGGTGCGATCTCATTTTCACAAGGTTTGGAAACCTTGTACGCCGACCGGGAAGTGAAAGATGCCGAGACACTTTCGACATTTGTCGAGGGTCAGTTGCTCTATCGGTGGGCCTCAATGGAGGCGCCGGCGATGGTGCTGGCGCATCGCGCTGCAGGTGATCTTGCAGTGTTAGTCGAGATTGATGCTGAAGTTGAGGCGATGAGCTTGGCGAGCGAGTTACGTGAAGGTTCGCGTCGTGCCGGTGGTGCCCTGCTTAGTGTGCACGAAAAATTAGGCACTACCCAAGCCTCAGCCTATCGCGCGTTGGTCGCAGAAAAAAAAGCCTTTGGGCATTTGTCGGTAGCACAGGGTCTGGTGTGGTGGGCGATGAGTATTTCTGAACAAGACGCACGTGCTACCTCCGCGCACCTGCTGTGTACCGGCTCGATCAGCGCTGCATTGCGCCTTGGGGTGATCGGTCATTTGGATGCGCAGCGGGTATTGCTGAGAGTGCGCAGTACGGTCGTTCAATTGTTATCCGTGCCGTTCGCAGGTCCCAAGACGGGCGCACAAGGTTTTGATTTTCACGCGTACACCCCAGCGACTGAAATCGCCGCAATGCGCCATGAAGTTCATGATGCACGTTTGTTTGCCAACTAAATTTTTTATACGGAGGCTTCATGCTGTTTACGCCGACCGAACTTGAAAGACTCACGATTTATACCTCGGCAGAAATTGCACGAAAGCGCCGTAATAAAGGTTTAAAGCTGAGCTATCCGGAAGCCACCGCGATTATCGCTGACGAGATTCTCGAAGGCGCGCGTGAGGGTCGATCGGTCGCCGAGTTAGTCTCGTTCGGGTCCACAATACTCAATTCTGACGATGTCATGCCTGGTGTCCCCGCCTTGATGCCGGTTCTGCAAGTGGAAGCCACTTTCCCCGACGGTACCAAGCTGGTGACAGTCCATGAACCGGTTCGCGCGGGGAAGTACCAGATAGACAGTGTGATGCCGGGCGAGATCATTACACCCGAAGGTGATATTGAACTCAATGTCGGCAGACCCACTATCGTGCTGCATGCCACTAATACCGGCGACCGCCCGATACAAATCGGTAGTCATTTCCATTTCTTCGAGGTTAATAAGGCGCTTGAGTTCGATCGCGCAGCGGGGTTTGGCATGCGACTCGATATTCCGGCAGGTACGGCAGTTCGCTTTGAGCCCGGTGAGGCGAAAGAATTCACGCTAACAACCTTCGGCGGCAGTCGTGAAATTTATGGCTTGAACAGCCTCACCGATGGCACCACCGGCGACGACCGCAAGGCCGGGGCAGTAGAGGTGGCAAGAAAAAAAGGCTTCAAGGGCGCATAAGCGCGCTGCACACAAACGCTGGTATCCAATAACCCCAAGGTCGCGCTGAGCTGGTGCGATATTCTGCGGAGCAAAGCTGATGGCAAAGATGACGAGGCGCGAATATGCTGCCATGTATGGCCCAACCAAAGGCGACGCAGTTCGTCTTGGCGATACCTCGCTGTTTGCGGAGATCGAGCATGATCACGCGGTGCCGGGCGACGAATGCCTGCACGGCGGAGGTAAAACGCTGCGCGATGGTATGGGATTGAAAGCGGGGCATGACAGCGCCGATGGTGCGCTTGATATGCTGATCTGTAATGCCACGATCATTGATCCTGTCATCGGCATTGTCAAAGGCGATATCGGCATCAAGGATGGCAAGATCGTGGCTATCGGCAAAGCCGGCAACCCGGAAGTGATGGATGGTGTGCATCCAAAACTCATCTGCGGTGTTTCGACCACCGTGCGTGATGCCGAGGGTTTGATTGCCACGCCGGGTGGTATTGACGTGCATGTTCACTTCGATTCATCTCAGCTGTGTGAGCACGCCATCTCCAGTGGTCTGACGACACTCATCGGTGGCTCGCTAGGTCCAATTACTGTGGGGATTGATTGCGGTGGCGAGTGGAACGTCGGCAAGATGCTGCAGTCATCTGAGAGCTGGCCGATCAATTTCGGTTTTCTTGGTCGTGGTAATTCTTCCAAGCCGCAGTCACTGATCGGACAGCTGCGAGGTGGTTGCCTCGGACTCAAGATCCATGAAGACTGGGGTGCGATGCCGGCGACGATCGATACGTGTTTGTCGGTCGCCGATGAATATGACTTTCAGGTGCAGTTGCATACCGACACACTGAATGAATCCGGCTTCCTGGAAGACACGCTGGCCGCGATGAAGGGCCGTACCATTCACATGTATCACACCGAGGGTGCGGGAGGTGGACATGCGCCTGACATCATCGCGGTAGCAGGGCAATCACACTGCCTGCCGTCGTCGACCAACCCAACTAATCCGTTCACCGTCAACACTTTTG
>SYFN01000228.1 GCA_005800405.1 Burkholderiales bacterium | reverse complement strand
ATGGCGATCCTTTGCGTATGTGCGCAAGGGACAATAAAGCATGGTGTCGACGTTCAAATCGAGACCAGACTGAAAAGCCAAAAATCCAAGGTAAATCATCAACTTACGACGTCCTCATGTCAAAACGTTGGGACACTACTGTTTTGCGAATATCGATTCAACGCGCAGAGCGGCGGTGGCGGGATTACCCAGAGTGGGAAATAGAGGGGCGGCGTCACTTGTGCAAGCTCGTAGACACGCACTATGTCTCATAGCGGTATGCGGAATGATGGCGCTATAAAACAACGGCCGATTTCAGAGAAAATCAGCTTGGTTTGGCGAAGCGAGAATGAGGGAAGTTAGCAGCCAGGGCAGCGCTGATTACATAGATCCAGAAACGTTGGTGGCAAGATCAATGACATCAAGCCCTTGATTTTGCGGGCTTTCGCGTCGCCCAGCGCCGCTGGCTTGCCACAACACGTGGATTTATTCAGCGTCTGCCTGGCAACATTTTCTTGGCGATAAAAATTGGCGGCACTGTCGCGTTAGCGTAGCTTTGCGGCGGGACCAAGCTTTATTGTTTTTTTGCAGTTGGCAGTCCGCGCACGGGCCCAAAGCTGCGGTTCTGCGCAGACAGGTCACCGTGTGAATTCAGTGCACCTACGGAAATAGTCGCCCGGACAGTGGCGTTCTTGTCTGCACAATTTTTGATGCAGTCGGTACTAGTCACATCCGGTCGACCTTTGGCCGTGGAAAGACCGTGCTCACGTGTCATGCCGTATCGGTTTGGCATGCGCTCTTGAATCTCTTTGATATTCTGGTCGGACAATCGAAAATCGTCGGGCACAATCTCAGCCAAATTCAAAATATAGGCAGTGACTGCGTAAGTCTCATCGACTGACATGGATTTGGGTGCATTCCAGGGCATTGCGCGGTACAGGTAATCCCACAAGGTACTCAGGGTGGGTACTTTCATGATTGCCGATCGGAGTACTGTATTCGGATTGGACAAGGCAGCGACTTTTCCAAGCCGGACATCTTCCGTCGTTGTGCCGCCTACGATGGGGGCAGACATTTGCGTCAGCTCGCCGAAGGTGCCATGGCAGGCCGCGCACTTCGCATCCCAGACCTGTTGCCCCTGCAGCACCGTCCCCGCACCTTTGGGAAGACCTTTGAAATCAGATCGCACATCGATATCCCACGCCTGAATTTCTCTGGCTGTGGCATGACGACCGACGCCCGGATAGACGGGTTCTGCTCGTACTGCTTGCATGGAGGCACAGGATAGGAAGACCATCAGCCCCGCCATGCGTGGGTATCTGCCAGCGGAATGTCGCCGGGGTCTGCTTGTTCCTTTTAGCTCGTGTGGGGGGCAGGCACATCTCTTGTTTTGCTGCAGGGCTGGAAGTTCGGAGAGATATTTAATACGCCTGAACATTTATCACCTCGCCATTAGCCATGATTTGCCAGGATTGAATCGCATTATTGTGATAGACGGATCTGCTTCCTCGGACTTTACGCAGCTCATCAATGCCGGGCTGGACATGGCCCGTTTCGTCAACAGCCCGCGATTGCAGAATCGCGTCGCTGCCATCCCAGACCCAGTCGATATTGAAACGGGTGAGGGCTTTGTTTTGTATCGGCCCCTCCAGGCGGGCGCTGCGCCAGTTACGTCCGCCGTCGACGGACACATCCACCTTTCTGATCTTGCCGCGTCCCGACCAGGCCAGGCCAGTGATGTTGAATAGGCCTTTGCTAAGTAACTGCTGACCGCCAGAGGGTGAGGTGATTACGGATTTGCATTCCTGAATCGAGCTGTACTGCCGATGGCTCCCATCGGGCATCAGGTCGATGTATTGAATTGATTCATCCTTGGTGCCCCAGGGCTGATCGCCCACTTTAATACGCCGCAGCCATTTGACCCATGAGACACCTTGCATGCCGGGCACGACCAATCGCAAGGGGTAGCCATTTTCCGGGCGCAGCATCTCGCCATTCATGCCCCAGGCAACCAGTACATCATCCAGCGCGTGCTCAATGGGAATCGTGCGCGTCAGGCTGGCGCCGTCCGCACCTTCAGCCAGAATGAAACGCGACTGCTGTTTGTCATAGCCGCAGTAATCCAGCAGCAAGGACAGCGGCACACCCGTGAATTCGCAGCAGGACAGCATGCCGTGCGTGTACTGCACCGTCGGCACGGAGGGATGACCCCATTCCATCGCCGTGTTGGCGCCGCACTCCAGAAAGTGAATGCGCGAGACAGAGGGTAGCCGCATCAGATCATCCATCGTGAAGATCATTGGCGTCTTGACAAGACCATGGATCATCAGGCGATGCGTGTCAGGCGCAATATCGTGCCAGCCTTGGTGGTGTCTTTCAAAATGCAGGCCATTCGGTGTGATGATGCCAAACAGTGCCTGCAACGGGGTGAATGAGGCCGATGCTTCTTGCGTTCTTGTCAGGCCGGGTGATATGCGTTTGAGAACGGCATTTTCATGGCGCGAGGGTTGTCCGTAGCCGGCCTGAGTGACGGGCTTGCCAAGGGTTGTCGAGTGTGGTGGTAGTACGAGAATATTCGGATCGCCCACCGCCGAGTCTTCACGGCCTTCAGCACCCATCTCGTTGGCAAAGCTCACGGAGGCCGAAGACCCTGCGGAGGCAGTCGAGGCCATCAAAAAACTTTGTCGCAAAAAGCGGCGCCGTTTTTCATCGAGCCCTTTTTCATCGATCTCGCGCGCGAGCCGCTGATCCAGAAAATTTTCAGGAGCTCTTCTAAGCCGTCCGGGGCGCTTGGTCTCTGTCGTCATACGATCACTTTACCAACTTTTCTTTTCAACGCTCGCCGTTGGAGTGCAAGCTCAGGGCTTCACAAAGCGCAGCGTCATCCGGTCCGACTCACCTATGGCGCGGTACTTGGGCTTGTCACTCTCGGCGACACCGCGCAGGTTGGGGAGCAAGTTCCATACACCGCCGGGATGGTCTTTTGTATCAAGCGGGTTGCTGTTGATTTCCGAGCTGCGATCGAGCCTGAAGCCGGCAGCGGCAGCTGCCTCAATGACGAATTGCTCGGTCATGTACCCTGATTCGATTTGTTTGGACAACGGTGTGTCCGGTTTTGCCCGGTGCTCAACAAGCCCGAGTACACCACCCGGCCTCAAGGCTTGAAAAAAACCTTTGAACATTGCTTGGGTGTGTCCGGCTTTGGCCCAGTTGTGTACATTGCGAAATGTAACCACCAAATCAGCAGCGCCTTCCGGAGCGAAGACAGGTGCGGCGGGATCATAGGTTTTGATAGTCGGTTCACCGTAAAGCTCAGGTGCGGCTTTCAGCATCTGGCGATAGGCCGCATCTCTGCGCTTCATCGCCTCGGGCATATCGTCGGTGAGTGCCAGAACGGCAGCGCAGTACCGACCATTTTGTTTTAATAGTGGCGCAATGATTTCGGTATACCAGCCGTTCGCAGGCGAGATTTCCACGACGGTCATCTGCGGTTGCAAGCCAAAGAACAGGAGCGTCTCTTTCGGGTGGCGGAATTGATCGCGTGCTCGGTTGGCCTCCAAGCGGTAGGGCCCTTGGATGATCGTATCCAGTAATACCTGAACATCGTGAGCCTGAGCGTTTTTGGAAGTGTAAGGGGCTAACCCGGCGGCGATGAGTAGGGTCGCTGCGAGGCAGCCAATGAGCGAGCTTGTTTTTTTGTTCATGAATGCACCCTCTGAAAACGACAGTGTGCCAGATTATGCTTCCTTTTCATCTGCCACCGTTTTAGGGCAAGTAGCACGCTCTGGTGCATAGGTAAAACGCGGTTCCAGACAGCGCTGTTCGCCGAATGCGGGGGAGTTGAGGCCATGTCAGGAAATGCGTTTGTCTTCACCTTCTGCGACAATAAGGTCGTTTCTATCTCAATGAGCCTGCCCACCATGAAGAAATGGCTTTTTCTGTGTGCCTTTTTGATCGCGGCGCCCACTCTGGCTGAAAATTGGGTGCAATATGCGCAAACCAATCAGGTCAGCCGGTACTACGACAAATTACGTATGGTGAACATGAGTGGTAATGCCTTCATCTGGGATTTGCATGACCATCAAGGCGCGATGACTGACGCATCAGGCAAGACGTATCAGTCAGTGCTCTATCCAACCGAATTCAGCTGCCGTAAGCATCAACGTCGGACCTTGAGTACCCACAAAATGTCGGATCGTATGGGCGCAGGAAGCCTGATCATGGAGCACAACCTGGTGGGTGACTGGATTGATGTCGCGCCGCAAACGCCAGATAACCAATTGATGAGAGCCGTTTGCGACAGCCAATAAACAGGATTCACGCTCCCGAAAATTTTAGTCGAGTCCCATGACTGCTTATCCGCTGACCTCCCTCGTTACGCTGCTGACCGTTTTGCTGATGTTCGTTACCTCAGTCATCGTTGGCAAAGCGCGCGTAAAATACGAAATCATGGCGCCTGCGACCTCTGGGCACGAAATGTTCGATCGCGCTTATCGCGTGCAGATGAACACACTGGAAGCCGCAGCGATGATGCTGCCGTCACTTTGGATCTATGCGATCTTCAATGGCGAGACCGGTGCTTTTGCCATGGGTGTTATCTGGCTGGTCGGTCGCGCGTGGTATGCGCGGGCCTATCTGATGAATCCTGTACGTCGGGGTCCGGGTTTTGGTATTGCCTTTGTTGCGCTGGCCGGTTTGTGGTTCGGTGCTTTGGTGGGGCTTGCACTCAGAGGCGTATCGCTGTTCTGACTGCGGCCCCCTAGCCATGTTGGATCGCTGCGGCACGCGCGCTCAGCGCCCGGGTCCATCATGTCGCGTTCCCATAATTGCAACGAATATTTTTCGACTATCCGCGCCCCACATAAGGCATGTTTGTCGCCATGATGGTCATGAACAAGATATTGCTTTCCAAAGGCAGATCGGCGATTTGTACGACTGCCTGGCCGACGTGCTCGACATCCATGGTCGGTTCCGCCTTCAGTGATCCATCGGCCTGAATCACGCCTTTGCTGATGACCTGTGTCATCTCGGTGGCCGCATTGCCGATATCAATCTGGCTGCAAGCGATGCGATCGGCACGCCCATCCAGTGCAATCGATTTGGTGAGTCCGGTAATTGCATGCTTGGTGGCGGTGTAGGGCGCAGAGAAAGGCCGCGGCGTGTTCGCCGAAATTGATCCGTTATTAATGATGCGGCCCCCTTTGGGTGACTGTGCTTTCATCATGCGCATGGCTTCTTGCGCGCAAAGAAAGGAACCGGTCAGGTTGGCATTCACGACATTCATCCACTGCGCATAGCTAAGTTCTGCCATAGGCACGGGCGGAGAGGCGGTGCCGGCGTTATTGAACAGCACATCGATGCGGCCGAATGTGGCTTTCAGGCTGGCGAAAAGCTGCTTGACACTGTCCGGGTCACCCACATCGCAGGCGACTGCCAGCGAATTGGCTTTTGTTCCTCCGATATCCTCGAGCGATGCTTGCAGCCTGTCGAGGTTGCGGCCGGTGATTACGATCTGATAGCCGGCTTTCAGCAGGGCTTTTGCAGCTGCTTTGCCTATACCGGTACCTCCGCCGGTAACCAGTGCGACACGGTTGGAATTCATGTGCTTATCTCTGTTGGTGGTTGATCGCAAACGCACAGCCCGGCTCGCGAGAGTGAACGTGCTTTGCTATTCTTGCCTGTGAAAAGTCTGCCCGCTGTCCCACGCGCAGGCGTCTTGATCTTACCATTCGCGCAGATGGCGCCCGCCATCGCAAGTAATCTCTGTTACCTTGCGCTGCACCGCTTGTGTCGAACCGTTAAAACCTAAACAACAAAACCATGTCCATGCTCATTAACCGTCAGGTGATTCTATCTAGCCGTCCCGAGGGCATTCCGCAGGCTGAACACTTTCAAATTACCGAGACCGCCATACCGCAACCACGGCCGGGCCAGGTGCTCATACGTAATCACTTTCTCGCCGTCGAGCCGGCCATGCGGGGCTGGGTAAATGCCGTGGCCAATTACGCGCAACCCGTCGGTATCGGTGAAGTCATGCGATCTTTTGCTGCCGGCGAAATCATCGCCTCCGAAGACCCGCAATGGCCGGTTAGCACGGGTGTTACCGGCATGTTCGGCTGGCAGGATTACGCGGCGGTCGATGTAAGCACGATTGATTACCGTGTGGATCAGGCGGATCTGCCGTTGTCGACGTCGCTGGGTGTACTAGGGATTAACGGCATTACCGCGCATTACGGATTGCTGCGCATTGGTGAGCCAACATCAGGCGAGACCGTGCTGGTGTCGACCGGGGCGGGTGCCGTGGGTTCTTGCGTGGGCCAGATCGCCCGCATTCACGGTTGTCGCACCGTTGGCATTACCGGAGGTGAGACCAAGCGCCGGATGTGTATCGACCGCTTCCAGTACGACGCCGCCGTCGATTACAAGCGCGAGGATTTTGCCGAACGGTTGGCAGCGGCTTGTCCGCAGGGTGTCGATATTTATTTTGACAATGCATCGGGGAGCATCAGCGACACAGTGATGCAGCACCTGAACGTGGGGGCGCGCATCATCATTTGCGGTACCGCCTCGATCGCCAACTGGAATCCGACGCCACTTGGTCCCCGGGTAGAGCGCCAGCTTCTGGTCAAGCGGGCTCGCATGCAAGGCTTCGTCATTCTCGATCACCGCGACCACTACACAACCGCGCGCTCGGACCTGGCCGATTGGGTGCGGCGGGGCTTGATTCAATACGAGGAGGAGGTGCTCGACGGTATCGGTCATGCCCCGGATGCCATTGCCGGGCTCTATCGGGGCGACAATCTGGGCCGGCGGCTGATTCGGGTCGTGGGCTGAGTCGAGCCTCTCAAATCATTGACTGGAGCCCTTGCCGGCAAGGTGGCGAAATCTTTATGTGCCTCGACCAGCGCGTGGGGTGGGGCAGCCGGCCCGACCGCAGACAGGGCGATTTGATTTCTCGGGTAGCCTCCCCACCCCGTAAACCCAGTGCTGGTGACACTTTACATCGTAGTAAGTCCTCGCCTGTCGCACAATGTAGACCGGAATATTGATCGCCGCAGCCGACTGTTCAGATATTCTGAACTTAATGTAAAGAAATATTTATTTTTCCTGAAGTAGACCCATCAGTACAGTTGCAACTTAAACAGTATGGGGGGCTTTTTACGGCGCCTCCGTACCTTTTGCAAACTGCGCTCTTGCGCGCAGCCATACCCCCAACAGGAGAAACCGAATGCTCACACGAGTCAGCCCCGCCAATTGCGCGTTTCCAGATCAATTGGATTTGTCGCAGAGCGACCCTGCACTTTGGGCCGCAATACAGCAGGAGGCGACTCGTCAGGAGGATCATATCGAGCTGATCGCTTCTGAAAATTACACCAGCCCAGCGGTCATGCAGGCGCAAGGCTCTGTGCTCACCAATAAGTACGCCGAGGGCTAT
>SYFN01000227.1 GCA_005800405.1 Burkholderiales bacterium | reverse complement strand
GTTCGAATCCTTGTTCCCCTGCCATTAAATTGGCCTGCCACGGTGAATTTCCGGTAGGCGGGCGCGCACAAGCCATCCAATTCGACGAAGCCGCCAGTGCCGGGAAGAGTACCCGGCCCCGGTGGCTTTTCAAACTGTTAATAGACTGTAGTCAGGGATCCCATGTCGCAAGAGAACCTGATGGTTTTTGCCGGAAACGCCAATCCCAAGCTCGCAGAGGGTGTGGCGGCACAGCTGAGCATCCCATTGGGTAAAGCAGTGGTCTCGCGGTTTTCAGATGGCGAGATCGTGGTCGAGATTAACGAGAACGTCCGTGGCAAGGACGTCTATGTGCTGCAATCAACTTGCGCGCCGACCAACGATCACCTCATGGAAATCATGCTGATGGTCGATGCGCTCAAGCGCTCCTCGGCCGGCCGGATTACCGCGGTGTTGCCCTATTACGGTTATTCGCGGCAGGACAGGCGCCCAAGGTCCGCGCGCGTGGCGATTTCGGCCAAAGTGGTAGCGAACATGCTGCAGGAGGCGGGTGTCGATCGTGTGCTCATCATGGATCTGCATACAGATCAGATTCAGGGATTTTTCGATATTCCGGTTGATAACATTTACGCTTCGCCCGTCCTTTTGTCAGACCTGGTGGAAAAGCACTACGACGACCTGCTGGTGGTTTCCCCCGATGTCGGCGGCGTGGTTCGTGCCAGAGCACTGGCCAAGCGCCTCAATTGCGATCTAGCGATCATTGACAAGCGCCGACCGAAAGCGAATGTGTCGGAAGTAATGAACATTATTGGTGAAGTCGAAGGACGCAATTGCGTGATCATGGATGACATGGTCGACACCGCCGGCACCCTCACCAAGGCGGCCGAGGTACTGAAAGAGCGCGGCGCAAAAAAGGTCATTGCTTATTGCACGCATGCGGTATTGTCGGGCCCGGCGATTGCTCGAATCGCAAAATCGCCGCTGGATGAACTTGTCGTCACTGACACCATACCGCTAAGCGATGAAGCAAAAGGCTGCGAGAAAATCCGTCAGCTCTCATGCGCGGCGTTGTTGGCTGAAACCATTCGCCGCATCAGCAAGGGCGATTCGGTGATGTCGCTGTTTGCCGAGGATGAGGCAGCCGGCTGAATTTGATTTGGGCAGACACCACGACCCTATCTCCTCAGGCCTATAGCAAAGAAGCAAACGGCCTAGCAAGATAGGTTCTGGATGGCTGTCTTTTTTCGGTCCCCTGGTCGCGGGGGACTTAACACCAAGGGCATGAAGCCCGTAACAGGAGTTTACATGAAAGTTGTCGCATTTCCACGCACTGAGCAGGGGTCCGGAGCGAGCCGCCGCCTGCGCAGAGCTAGCCATACCCCTAGCATCATCTACGGTGGCGCAGCTGCACCGGTCAACGTGTCACTTGACCATAATGCGCTGTTCCACGCGTTGAAAAAAGAAGCCTTTCACTCGTCGATTCTCGACATGGAAGTGGATGGCAAATCCGAGAAAGTACTGCTGCGTGATTTCCAGATGCACGCGTTCAAGCCGCTGGTGCTGCATGCTGATTTCCAGCGCGTGGACCCGAACCAGAAGATTCACATGAAGGTGCCGCTGCACTTTATCAACGCCGAGATCTCACCTGCGATCAAGCTCTCTGGCGGCATTATCAGCCACGTGATGAACGAACTCGATATCAGCTGTCTGCCCAAAGATTTGCCGGCGTTCGTAGAAGTGGATCTGGCAAACATGCAGGTAAACACCTCATTCCATGTCGCAGATCTGAAACTGCCCGCAGGCGTGGTGGCTGTGCACGCCAAGGACAATCCCACTATCGCCACTGCGACAGTTCCCCGTGGCAGCAAATCCGATGAACCCGCTGCTGCGGCTGAAGAAAAGAAGTGACCGCCTGAGCCATCAGGCGAAAAAGCCCGTCCGTGCGACGGGCTTTTTTTCGGCTAACGGGATGACGGCAAACTGTCGCAGGGCTTGTCGCATAATCGCCCTGCATCCCACTCAATACTGCCCTCATGTCCATAAGTCTGATTGTCGGGCTGGGTAATCCCGGCGCTGAATACGATGCCACCCGTCATAACGCCGGGTTCTGGCTAGTTGATCGATTGGCCTCTGGGCAATTACGTCGGGAGACGCGTTTTAATGCGCTTGCCGCGAAAATCCGCATAGCGGGCGGGGAAGTCTGGTTGCTGGAACCGCAGACGTTCATGAATCGCTCGGGCCAATCCGTTGGCGCGCTCGCGCGCTTTTACAAAATTGCGCCTGAATCCATTCTGGTTGTCCATGACGAACTGGATCTGAAGCCGGGTATCGCCAGGATAAAAAAAGGGGGCTCATCCGGCGGGCATAACGGGCTCAAGGACATCACCGCCGCACTCGGCACACAGGATTACTGGCGGCTGCGGATCGGTATCGGTCATCCGCGTGAGCTGCAGCTTCAACAGCCTGTCGTCGATTTCGTGCTTCATCGCCCGGGCAAGGAAGAACAGTCGCTCATTGATGCCAGCATCGACAAAAGCCTGTCTGTGATTCCCTCGCTCTGCGAAGGCCGATTCAAGCAGGCGATGATGGAACTGCATACCGACCCAAAGCCGGCGTTGGGTACATGAATCTCGCCATTGGCTAGACTGTTACCAATCGGTCGGATAATCGACTTGCGACCCGCCCCGGGCAGGCCTGATTAAAAACTTCCGGAAACTTTAGGACGAAAAAACACTCGTCCAACATTTGGTTTTCCTGCCTACGTTAATGCGAGGCCTTGCCATTTCGACGCCCACTGCGGGTTTTTTCGACTTCTCCCTAATTCAGATCAATGGCATTCCGCCGCTGCAATGGAACAATAGCCCCAACGCCACAGTATCAAGCGTTTATGGTTCGGATACTCCGGTAGTCGCCCGATACATTAATGGGGGAACAGAGCAAGAATGTTTCCAGAAATTAAAAGTAATTAACAAATATTCATAAAAATCAACAACTTGGATTATTTTTACAAAAAAGGCAATTATTAATACTTTTTTGATAATAGCTCGCCTATAATGCGCGCGCTGGCCACAACAATGTCCGATACGTTGTGTGTTGAATGAAACTTCACTTGGTGGGGATTGAAATGACGAGCTACAAGGAACTGCAGAGTCAAATTGAGAAACTGCAAAAGGAAGCCGAACTGGCCAGAAAAATGAGCTAGCCAATGCGATTGCAGATATTCACGCCAAAATGAAAGAGTACAACCTGACCGCCGAGGATTTGGGACTTGGCGGCAAGAGAAAACCTATGAAAATGGTTCGCCGCCCCGGAGCACCGAAGTATCGTAATAACATCACGGGCGAAACCTGAAGCGGGCGCGGAAAACCACCGAAATGGATGGCTGGCCGGGACAAAGCCCAGTTCCGCATTCAGGGCGCATGACTTCCTTGACACGCGTGACTGCACTCTGCCGCCTCAGGGCGGCTTTTTTACGTCTGGGTCTTGCTGCGGAGTGCGGCTTTGGCGGTTTTGTGGCTAGTTTGTCGTCTGCTTGTGGGCTATCCGGGATCTTCTTGCGGGTTCATCGCGCCGCCACTTGTCGCACCGGCCGGGTAAAGAAGCGAGGCCGTTTTCGATGGCTCAATGCCATCCACCTTGCCTGATCAGGCGGCCTTCCGAGGCAATAGTGGCGCCACTAAGGCCCACAGCAGAATACGTAAGTCGGTCAACAAACTCTGGCTTTCGATGTAGCGCTTGGCATACTCAAGACGAACGGGCAGCACCTTGTCGACATAAGTCTCCTCGAGTGCCTCTCCCTCCAGAGTGGCCAGCAGTTGCTGTTCTTGGCGGAATTCAATGGACGCAAGATCGACGAGTCCGGGTTTGACCGACAAAATGAGTTTGCGCATTTCCGTTGGATAGCAACCTACGTAACGGGGCAATTCAGCACGTGGCCCGACCATGGACAAGTCGCCGCGCAAGACCGTCAGCAGCAAAGGCCAGCGGCCCATACCGAATTTGCGCAACACAGCGCCGATACGGGTCAACTCCTCGCCCTGACAACCGCCTACGGTCTCCATTGCATCCGGCTCGGCGTTTGCGGTACGAAATTCCCAGACCTTGACCATCCGACCATTGCGACCTACCCGGTGGGAGCGCGTCATGATGGGACCCGGCGAATCCAGGCGAATCAGTACCGCAATAAGCAAGGTCAGTGGCAACGCTATCAACAACAGCACGAGCGCAAGCACTACATCAACAAAGCGTTTCATCCGAATCCTTTCACAGCGGGCATTTATATTGTGAGGCCGAGCGCAGTGTAAACAATTTTTCCGCTGTTTCGGCGGTAGTCTGATCGGTGGCCGGCTTGGTTACAATAGTGTCTTTCGCACCGCGCCCAGTTCGAGCCCTTCATAACGCCCGAACGGGCACCCGCTTCGCGCCATCTACACGTTTCAGGATCTTCTCCATGAGTCTCAAATGCGGCATCGTTGGTCTGCCCAACGTCGGCAAGTCCACGCTTTTCAATGCACTGACCAAGGCTGGCATCCCAGCTGAAAATTATCCCTTCTGCACCATCGAGCCTAATGTCGGTGTGGTTGAGGTACCGGATCCGCGGCTGGCGCGGCTGGCCGAGATCGTCAAACCGGAACGCATACTGGCGGCCACGGTCGAGTTCGTCGATATTGCAGGATTGGTAGCGGGCGCCTCCAAAGGAGAAGGTCTGGGTAATCAATTCCTCGCTCACATTCGCGAGACCGATGCAATCGTCAATGTCGTGCGCTGTTTTGAAGATGCGAATGTCGTGCATGTCGCCGGCAAAGTAAGCCCGCTGGACGATATCGCCGTGATTCAGACCGAGCTCGCCCTCGCGGATCTGACCACCGTCGAAAAAACGGTGCAGCGCGAAACCAAAAAAGCGCGCTCGGGTGACAAGGAAGCTGCCGCCCTCGTCAGCCTGCTGGAAAAAGTCCAGGTACAGCTCAATGACGCAAAACCGGTCCGCGCGATGGGGCTGGACAAAGAACAGATGGCGCTG
>SYFN01000226.1 GCA_005800405.1 Burkholderiales bacterium | reverse complement strand
GGCTGGAGTTCATGGATTTCGGCTCGGCAGCGCTAGCCCAGCCTTACCAAATCGTTGATGGTCAGGTGACCGCAAAAGGTCCGGGACTGGGCATGGCTTGGAATGAAGATGCGGTAAAGCGTTATGCATTGAATTAGTGATCGCCCGGGACGTCCGGGATGATCGGCAATCTGTACAACAGGAGATTTGTCCGATGAAACACCGGAACCCCATGATCGCTGTTATTGTCAGCATGTTGTTTTCCGCACTGGCCTGTGCCAAAACGCTCCAGACGAATAACCCCGAGCTGGTTGTCAAACGCGTGTACTGTGTTGACTACAATCTAGGTGGTGTGCTGGTCAACAAAGGAGCGCAACCCTTTCGCGGCAGCTTTTCGGTGGCGGTCAAAGATGAAGAGGGGGATATCGTTGGCCGCAACAAAATGCGGTTACGCGTGGGTGCTGAAAACGGCGCTCGTTTTTCTTTTCATTACATTAATACGCTCGATTGCAAAAACCAGAAATTCGAATTTCAGGTGGAGTGATGGTTTGAAGTTGACCTGACGACCGTTGTGGTAGCCTCGTTTTCATCTGTGTTACCATCCCACGTATGTACCCAATTTTCCGTCATCTGATCGTTCTTCTTTGCTGCTGCCTTCTGCCCGTGCAGGGTGCGCTGGCGGTCGCGCGATCAGTGGGTATGGCCACGCATCACGCGAGGGCGCTAGAGGCCGTTGTGTTGGCCACGGCTACGGACACGATGTCTGTGACCGACGATCAACTTCACCACGATCACCATTCGGCGCATGACTCCGGGCATTTGTCGGCGATTAAACCCGAAAAACCACCCGTAATAGCGACCCTGCACTCGCAGACCTCTTGTACGGATTGCGCTAAATGCTGCCTCACAGGCGCCGCTGCACCACCCCCGGCCGCTATTGAGACGAGGGCGGTTTCTTTTGTGCTTGCCGCTTTCAAACCCCGATCCATCGAAGTAGCGGTGCACTTTCCTGAAAAGCCCGAGCGACCTCCCCGAGCTTTGCCTCATTCTCTGAGCTGACACGTCGCTTGATGGCGTGTCGGCACCGACATGCCCGCTTGCTAAAGGCAAGCCTTCACTTAGTGTCGAGGTTTTTCATAAAATCCCAATCAATAGCTCGCGTCTGCCTCATGGTGGCGTTGGCTGGCGTACTGGCGGCTTGCGCCGGTTTTTCGCCCGATGGTGGTCTGGATCGTGTGTCTTCACTGACCAGAGATCGTGCTGGTTTTGCTGTTCAACGCGAATCGGAAGCAGCGCAGTCACAAGTCGCCCAACTGCTCGCCAGCGATCTGACGCCTGATGCCGCGGTGCAGATTGCGCTGTTGAACAACAAGCGTTTGCAGGTCGCATTGGCTGATCTTGGCGTTGCCGAAGCCGATCTGGTACAAGCCGGGCGTTTGCGCAATCCGCGCCTTTCGTTTGGCCGTGTATCGGGCAGCGATGCCAGCGAAACTGACCGTACGGTGTTGTTCGATCTGGCGGGCCTGCTCACCCTGCCATTGCGTCGCGCGATCGAAGAGCGCCGCTTCAATCAGGTGCAATTGCAGACTGCATTGCAGGTGGTGCGTCTGGCCACTGACACGCGTCGCGCCTATTTTCAGGCGGTCGCTGCGAATCAAACCCTGAGTTATATGCGTCAGGCAGCGCAGGCCGCCGAGGCGAGCGCCGAACTCGCGCAGCGCATGGCCGGTGCAGGAAACTGGAGTAAGCTCGATCAGGCACGGGAGCAGGTGTTTCATGTCGAGGTTACGGCGCAACTCGTTCGTGCTGAGCAGAGCGCCAACGCCAGTCGCGAGAGATTGATACGTCTGATGGGATTGTCCGGTGAGCGAGCGAAGATCAGCTTGCCCGATCGTCTTCCTACATTGCCGGACAAGCCTGACGCACCTGCCGATATCGAGAGCACAGCGCTCGCCCGGCGGCTTGATGTGCAGGCAGCGAAAATGGAAACTGAGCATACTGCTCGCACACTGGGTCTGACTCGCGCAACTCGTTTCGTGAATGTGCTGGAGGCGGGTTATCAGAACAAAAGTGCGACCGGCGAATCACGTGTCGATGGCTATGAGATTGAGCTGAGTCTGCCGTTATTCGATTGGGGCACTGCGCGCACACGCCGTGCCGAGGCCATTTACAGGCGCTCCATGATGCGAACGGCGGATGTCGCCATTCAGGCACGCTCGGAAGTTCGAGAATACTACGCAGCCTATCGAACAAACTTTGAGGTATCCCGCCGCTACAGGGATGAGATTGTCCCACTCAGAAAGCGAGTGTCTGAGGAAGTTCTGATGCGCTACAACGGCATGCTGGTCAGCGTGTTTGAGCTTCTGACTGACGCGCGCGCTCAGATCGCCAGCATCAATGCGGCGATCGAGGCACAGCGCGACTTCTGGATTGCCGATGCCGAGCTCAACTTCGCTCTGCATGGCGGCAGTTTGGGTATCCCATTGATGCCGGCTGCAGGCGTCTCGCTGACACCAGCTGCGCCCGCGACCGCGCCGCACTGACAGGAGATCATGATGACGACACGCAGAGATTTTTTTCGTGATGCAGGTGTGTTGGCACTCGGCGCTGGACTGGTTAGCAGGGTAGGTGCTGCCGCATTACCCGAGGCTGCGGTGATGCAAGATGCTAAGACTACACCGCCGCCGTTACCCAGAGATGGCCGGCCGTTTTACCCGGTGGTGACGCTCAATGGTTGGTCGCTGCCCTGGCGCATAAATCAGGGCGTGAAGGAATTCCATTTGGTGGCCGAACCTGTCGTGCGTGAATTCGCGCTCGGTATGAAGGCTAATCTGTGGGGCTATAACGGTCAGTCACCGGGTCCGACGATTGAAGTTGTGGAGGGTGACCGCGTACGTATTTTTGTCACTAATCGTCTTCCTGAGGCGACTAGTGTGCACTGGCACGGGCAGCGACTGCCGAATGGCATGGATGGTGTGGCTGGACTTACGCAGCCACGCATACCGACGGGTAAAACATTTGTGTATGAATTCGAGGCCAGGCGCGCCGGGACATTCATGTATCACCCACATTCGGATGAAATGGTGCAAATGGCG
>SYFN01000225.1 GCA_005800405.1 Burkholderiales bacterium | reverse complement strand
CGAGGTCCCGTTGGTGACGAAATAGCAGTGGTCTGCATTGAAAATCCGCGCGGCATTGCGCTCGCTGGCCGCGACCGGACCCGTGTGATCGAGCAGCTGTCCAAGTTCACCTACTGCATTGCAGACATCTGCGCGCAGCATGTTCTCGCCGAAGAACTGGTGGAACATCTGGCCGATCGGTGACTTCAGGAATGCCACGCCGCCCGAATGGCCGGGGCAGTGCCACGAGTAAGAACCATCCTGCGCGTAGTGCACCATTGCCCTGAAGAACGGGGGGGCAAGGCTGTCCAGATAAGAACGTGCTTCGCGAATGATATGGCGCGCAACGAACTCCGGCGTGTCTTCGAACATGTGAATGAAACCGTGCAGTTCGCGCAGCACATCGTTCGGGATATGGCGTGATGTGCGTGTCTCTCCATACAGGTACAGCGGGATATCGGCATTTTTATAGCGAATCTCTTCCACAAAAGCGCGCAGGGATTTCAGCGCATGCTCAGTCTCCGCAGGGGAGCCGCCACCGAATTCTTCATCATCAATCGACAGAATGAAGGCCGAAGCGCGCGACTGCTGTTGCGCGAACTGCGACAGGTCGCCGTAGCTGGTGACGCCCAGCACCTCCATGCCTTCTTTTTCTAGTGCGTCGGCCAGCGCGCGTATGCCGAGCCCGGAGGTGTTCTCGGAGCGAAAGTCTTCGTCAATGATGACGATGGGGAAGCGGAATTTCATAGGTGCTCCTGGTACGCCTCATCGCCCCGGAGGAGGCAAGCGGCAAAAAAATAAAGCGGGATTCTCTCAGATATGGAGACGCTATGGGAGAATTCGAGTACCCCATCCGAGGGTCTGTTTGAAAATCTGCCGCACAGTCTGAGGTCAGTCTCGCGATTGCCCCCGCTTGCCTCACGGATGACTGAACTGGCGATATCTGATTCACATTGTCAGCGACAATTTTCAAACACGCACTGAAGGCTGTAGCGTCAGCGTCGATGATAGATAACAAAAGCGTAATCCAATCCCTGTGTGTCCGAATGATGCGCCTCGCGAGCTACCTCGGTCCACACCGACGGGTCTATTGCCGGGAAGAAGGCATCGCAGGCAAAGTCAGCATCGATCTCGGTCACGATCAGACGGGTAGCCAGCGACACAGCATCAGCGTAGATCTGTGCGCCACCAATCACAAAGACCTCGCCATCGCCCGCCAGATCGGTAGCCTGCTCCAGCGAGCCGGCAGTGTCGACGCCCTCATACCGCCAGTCAGGGTTGCGTGTGATGACGATGTTTCGCCGGTTGGGTAGTGGCCGTCCTATGGACTCGAATGTCTTCCTGCCCATCAGGATGGGATGACCGGTGGTCGTCCTTTTAAAAAACGCCAGATCCTCCGGCAGCCGCCAAGGGAGGGTGTTGTTGATTCCGATACCATTGTGGCGTTCGGTGGCAACAATCAGGGTGAGCGTCGCGGGCATAATCGCTTGATGATCGTCGAAGCCGGCGCTTTACACAGCGACCGGTGCTTTGATCGCGGGATGCGATTGGTAGCCGACGATTTCGATATCTTCGTATTGGTAATCAAAAATTGTGGCTGGTTTACGCTTCAAAAGCAGCTTGGGCAAGGGCAGGGGCTCGCGTGACAATTGCTCCGCAACTTGATCCATGTGATTCGAATAGAGATGGCAATCGCCACCGGTCCAGACGAAACCGCCGACATCCAGTCCTGTCTGTTCGGCCACCATGTGCGTCAGTAAAGCATACGACGCGATGTTGAATGGCACGCCGAGAAAAATATCAGCACTGCGCTGATATAGCTGGCAAGAGAGCTTGCCATCAGCGACATAGAACTGAAAAAATGCATGGCAGGGTGGCAGCTTCATTTGAGGGATATCGCCTACATTCCATGCCGAGACGATCAGCCTGCGCGAATCAGGATTGGATTGGATTTGCTGGATCAGCTGCGCAATCTGATCGACATGTCCACCATCCGGGGTGGGCCAGCTGCGCCACTGGTAACCGTAGATGGGACCCAGATCGCCGTTCGGGTCGGCCCATTCGTCCCATATAGAAACCCCGTTTTCTTTCAGGTACGCGATGTTGGTCGAGCCAGCCAGAAACCAGATCAGCTCATGAATGATCGATTTCAGATGCAGCTTTTTGGTCGTTACCAGCGGGAAGCCTTCCTGCAAATCAAACCGCATCTGGTAGCCAAAAACAGAACGCGTACCGGTACCGGTGCGATCGGTCTTGGTGGTGCCATGTGCGTACACATAGCGCATGAAATCGAGGTATTGGCGCATCCATTGGCTCCAGGGAATTGCGTATTGTAGCGTGAGCCCCAACTTGGGTAGCCCGACCTTGTTGGCCATGGTACGCAATGCTCAGCCGGGATCAATTGTGGCGGGCTTGCAACCGAATGCATCGGGGAATGGCCAACCGAGCACGTAAGTGCCTACAATTTTCTTCCAAATTGCAGGACTTGCCATCTTTCCGTTCACCCTTGCCCAAAGACTGCCATGAACAAAATCAATGCTTCCACTCCAATGAATCACGCCCAATTGACTCAGCAGAGCCTACCCGCGCCGGCACGGCCAGCGATGGCCGTTCACACGCTCACACCGCTGATTCCGCCGGGTGGCAGTCCCTCAGGGTCTGTCGCCACAAGGACCGAGCAGGCGGAAGTTCCCCAATGGCGACTCGCACTTTTTGAACGTACCCGCGGGGAGATACAGCAAAAGCTTACCGAGCGCCGGCAGATGGCTAGCGAGGCGTGCGCGCAAAGGCAGGGCGGACTGACAGGTAAGGAGTGGCAGGTATGCGATGCAGCGGCACAATGGGTATCCAAGTGTCTGATGCCCTCAGGCGCTCGCTGATGGAAAACCACACAATGTCCCAGAGCGCGCCCTCGCCGGAGATCACGCAGATCCTTGCGCTGGTCAACCAAAGTCCCGGCAAATTCCCGGATAAGCTGAACCTTCTGCAAGACACGCTGGCCGAAGGCATCGAGCGCGCCTTATTGACAGCGCCGGATCTCGACCATCTGGAGAGCGTGTATGAGGGTGCGTATGAGCTCTATCAGGCGCAACGGTATCGAGAGTCGCTCCCGATGGCTTTGCAGCTGTCTATCAACAATCCCAAGGATATTCGTTTCCTGTTTATGGCTGGCATGATTCTGCAGAGCCTGGGCGATCCCCTGCTGGCAGCGAGTTTTCATGCGTGCGCTCTACAAGTGGACCCCACCTTCATGCCGGCTGCTTTTCGTATGGCCGAATGCTACACGGCTCTGGGAGAGGACGAGTAGGCGAGAGCATTGCTCGAAGTCAGCTTGGACATGGGTCGTGACTCGGACAAATTTTTCGAACTGCAGCGCTTGATTATGGCGAGGCTGGCGCAAACGAACTGAAGCGACACAGGATTCTTTGTATCAGTGCGTATTGAACTGCAGCGCGGCCAGTTGGGCGTACAGGCCGCCTGCCTCCACCAGCGATGCATGTGTTCCTGTTTCCACGATGCATCCTTGTTCCATGACGACGATACGTGTAGCTCGCTGCACTGTGGCCAGGCGGTGTGCAATCACCAGCGTCGTGCGTCCCATCATGGCTGCTTCCAGCGCACGCTGTACCAGTCGCTCCGATTCCGCATCGAGTGCGCTGGTCGCCTCATCTAGCAGCAGCAGGGATGGATTTTTCAGCAGTGCTCGCGCAATCGCGATACGCTGCTTTTGTCCGCCGGACAGCCTAACTCCACGCTCACCCAGAAATGATTGGTAGCCCTCAGGCAGTCGCTCGATGAATTCGTGTGCTGCTGCAAGCTTTGCGGCTTCGATGACCGCTGCATCGCTGGCTTCAGGACGACCGTAGCGAATATTTTCCATCGCGTTTGCTGAGAATACCACCGTGTCCTGCGGGACGATACCGATCGCATTGCGAAGATCCTGCAGCTTCAGCGCACGGATATCGCTACCATCGAGTCGTATGTTGCCGTTTTGCGGATCATAAAATCGCAGTAGTAGCTGAAACAGCGTGGTCTTGCCGGCACCTGAGGGGCCCACGATAGCCACAGTTTCACCAGGTGCGATATCGAGCGACACATCGGCAAGCGCAGGTTGATCTGGTCGAGATGGGTAGTGAAAGTTGACCTGCTCGAGTTGCAGGCGAGAGCCATTAGCCGCACGTGCGGGCAGTGGCTGCGGATGCTCGGGCGATGAAATTGGCGAACGCTCGGCCAGCAATTCAAGTAAGCGCTCGCTGGCGCCGGCCGCACGCTGCGCATCACCCAATGTTTCGGACAGGGCACCGATGGCACCCGAGACGATGGCTGCATACAAAATGAACTGGCCCAGCTCACCTGCGCTCATTTGTCCCTCGATTACCGCATGCGCACCCAGCCACAGCACAAAGACGATTGCACCAAACACCAGAAGTATCGCGGTGACGGTCAGCAGTGCGCGAGCGCGCACGCGATCAATCGCGGTACCAAATGCGCGTTCGACCGCATTGCTGAATTGATGCGATTCGTGATCTTCATGCGCAAAGGCCTGCACCACGGCGATTGCATTCAAGCGTTCGCCAGCAAGGCCGGATGCATCAGCGATTCGGTCTTGCGAGGCACGCGAGAGTTTTCTCACCCGCCGACCTATTGTCACGATAGGCAAAATGATCGCCAGCAGCATCACCATGATAATGAACGAGAGCTTGACGCTGGTGATGAACATCATCAGCAAGCCACCGATCAGCAATAGTACATTGCGCAGTGCCATCGAGATGCTGGTGCCCACCACGGTTTGTATCAGCGTGGTATCCGTCGTAAGGCGCGAGAGTACCTCGCCTGTTTGAGTGACTTCAAAAAACTCCGGGCTTTGCCGCAGCACATGGGCGTACACGGCGCTGCGTATGTCCGCCGTCACACGCTCGCCCAGCCATGACACCAGATAAAAGCGCGCTGCGGTCGCTGCAGCCAGAATGCAGGCAACTGCAAACAGGGCGAGGAAATATACATTCACCTGCGCCGCTTTTTGCGTGCCTGCAGTTGTGAAACCGAGATCGATCAGCTGACGAAAGCCGTACGGAATCGCCAGGGTTGCCGAGGCCGCGATCACCAGTGCGATACCCGCTGCGATGATGTGACGGCGGTAGGGTGACAAAAAGGGCAAAAGGCCAGCTAGCGTTTTAAGTCCGCTTCTGGCTTTCGGACGGTCGGTGTTTTTCGTCATAGTTTCAGGGCTTTCAGATAGCCGGTCATCTCAAAATAGCCTCGTCCTGCCGGCTTTCCATCACGCTCGATCGTCACGGCACCTTCCCAGTACACAGCGCCGGTCGACTGGCGCGAATCAAGTTCCTGATCGTCTTGCAAAGGTGTGAGTCGCCAGCGTATATCGCCCAGATCCATTTGCATGGCCACTGGGTAGCGAGCACCGGTGCGTGGCGAGCGCCATTCACGCAGCGGCGTGAAGCGAATCGAATCTGCACTGACAGCACGCAGCCTGCCATGCGCATCGCGCAGTGTCGCATGCTGCCATAGCGCCTGACTATCGACGGTGCGTATGCGAAACGCCATGAGTGCACTGCCGTCGTCAAGATTCGCACCCACCCAGTCCCAGCCCACAGCACGCGGGTCCAGCAAGCTTGATGACCATTCATGATCCAGCCAGGCGCTACCATTCACCGTAACGGGCTTGCCTTTTCGCGTGATCTGACCCGTGACTTTTAGCTGCGGTTCGCTGTAGTAGTAGCTGGCCTGTCCCGCGACGGGTCCCTTACGCGAATAACCTTGCTCGCCTTGCAGCATCACCGGCTGCGATGGCGTCAGTGTCAGCGAGAGAGTGAAGTCGCGGGTAGGCAGAGCGATCTGATAACGTCCATCGGGTTCGCGGCGCATGGTCCATCGATGCAGCTTCACATCGGTTGTGGCTTGGCTCGCATGCGCAAGGCCGAAGCCGGTACGCGCAATTTTCTGGTCATGTACCAGTTTGCCCACTGCGGGGTCAGAGAGTGCGGCATGCGCCACGATTAACTGCTTGGGCGCAAAGCGGCTCGGATTGGCAGCATCATGCTCGGTTGCGGAGCGAAAAAAAGTCACCTGAAAGCCCAGCAATTTTCCATCCGGTGTATGTAGCCAGCCGGTCGCATACCACCACTCAGTACGAAAGTCGGGATGCGCACCAAAGTCGCGCGGGAAGTTCAGTGTCTGTCCGGGTATCACCCGTGTGAACGCGGGTGTGCCAGACGGTGTACCAGTGACTGCGCTGAGACAAAAAATCAGCACAAGCAGAGCGCAAAGTCTTTGCGCACGTAGCAGAGACGAAGCACGCAGCACATCTGAGAAAAATTTCACCAGTCCTCCCTGACGGAGCGCACGGCACTACCGGCGACGGCCATGCGTCCTGAAATCAACGCGGTCGTAGCTGCCGAGAACAGCAAAACGACAGCCACTGTGGCAAGCAAAGACCAGGGCAGGTGCAGACTCATGGTCCAGTGAAAGGATTGCGGGTTCACGATGAACACCAGAATCAGACTGATACAGCCGCCCAGTACAAATCCCGCTGCGATGGCGAGTCCTGCCAGTAACGCTCCTTCGCCGGCGAGCAGCATGAGGATCTGTCGCCGAGCGACGCCGATATGGCGCAGCATGCCAAATTCCTTGGCGCGCGACAGTGTCTGCGCTGAAAAGGTGGCGGCCACCCCAAACAAACCAATAATGATCGCAACGCCTTCCAGCAGATATGTGACAGCGAAACTGCGATCGAAAATCTTCAGGCTGACCGCGCGTATCTCACCGGGTTCGGCAAACTCCAGCGTACCTGCGAAGGGGAGTGATTCGAGTTGCGCGCGCAGTTGCGCCGTGCTGGCGTCGCGACGCAGCCATAGTGCGACATCATTGATATGCATGTCACCCGTCGCTGCGCGATAGTCTTCCAGACGCAGCATCAAAGCACCCGATTGCCTCGCATAATCGCGCCACACACCGGCGACTGTGAATGTTTCCAGCTTGCCTTGCATGGGCAGCGCTACCGATTGACCTGGCTGCCAGCCATACAGGTCCACCATAGCTTCAGAAATCCAGACCGGACGGACGATACCTTTGAGCGACTCGCCAACGATCGGTATGCTGCGATCGGGCGCATCCGCGTCCAGTGTTCGTGCAATCAGTGCCACGGTTGGGCGTGCGGGATCGAGTGTGATGGGTTGGTGACGTGTGGTTTCCATGCGTGCAACCGCCGGTAAATGTGCGATCTGCTGCTGTTCGTCTGTACTCATGCGTCCCGCATCGCCACCATTTTGCACACGGACATACATGTCGGCCGACATCAGATGCTGTAACCAGTCATCAACAGAGATGCGAAAGCTGGAGACCATGATGGCCATCGCAACCATTAACGAAAAGCTGGCGAGAACACCCCCCAGTGCAATCGCTGCCTGATTGGGTGCATTCGCTAAACGTGCGAGTGCGAGGCTGCCCATCATGCCGGTCCAGTGAGGTGCCAGCGCGGAAAACATCAGCGATGCAGCACGTGGCATGAGCGCGATGCTACCGACCAGCAGCAAGGCAATCGACAAGTAACCAAACACGGGCAACCCCGACACCGGTGGCAACACCGTAAACACCGCACCCAGCGCGATGGCGGCAAGCGCAGGCCAGGGCACTGCAAGGGGTGCGAGCGCCAGATCTTCACTCCCTGCTTTCATGGCGGCGGCGGGTTTTGCGCGCGCAGCTTCCATCGCCGGTGACCAGCTGCCGAGCATAGCGACACCCGCACCGGCGCTAAAAAAAATCAGCGCCGCAATCGGACTGAAGACCAGTGTCGGTTGAACACCCGGAAAGTAACCACCACCCAGATCGCCACTGAACATCGACAAGGCTGCAGCTGCCAGCCCATAGCCAAAAGTAATGCCGAGCGCTGCACCCAAGACGCCGAGTAAGCCACCTTCGATCAGTACTTGAGCGAGCAGCTGCCGCCGAGTGACGCCCATTGTGCGCAAGAGTGCGAACTGCGGGCGGCGTCGAAGTACCGACAAGGCCTGTGTCGAGAACACCAAAAAAGCACCCGTAAATAGCGCCACTAACGCCAGCACGTTCAGATTTACGCGATATGCGCGTGACATGGTGGCGGTGCGTTTATCCTGATCCGCTGTCTCAGCGACCGCCAGTGAGGTATGTGCTTGTTCAAGCCGTGTTTTGAATGTGGAGCGATTTGCTCCCGACACCAGCTGGATATCGATGCGCGACAATTGCCCAAGCCGCGCGAACTGCCATTGCGCGCTGCCGATATCCATCACGGCTAGGCGCTGTCCTGCACGCGCACGCAACAGCGAGCCTGCCACGCGCAGGGAGACGCGGCGTGTACCGGCGATCAGGGTGAGCGTGTCACCGGTATCGAGTTGCAGCCAGGTCATCGCAGCGGGTGAGAGAAACACGGTATCAGCCATCAGCATCTCGAACGGCTTGCCTTCGTCAGACTGGCCCATCAGGTCGGGTGAGATCAATGCCAACTGAAATCCATCAATACCCAACACCTTCAGCGCGCTGCGCTGACCCGGTACGGCAAGATCCAGCTCCAGTACGGGAGCTGCGATCTCGACATCGGGCATGGCCGCGATCTGTTCGTACAAGGTCTCGTCCAGCAGCGCGCTTTTGCCACGCACTTGCAGATCGGCGCTGCCAGACAGGCTGCGTGCTGCGGCCGAAAATTCACTGAATGCGGCTTCGTTGACCAGATGGATGCCAAAGCCCAATGCAACGCCAAGCGCAATCGCCATCACCGCCACCACCGCGCGCACCGGATGCGCTCGCCACTCGCCAGCGAGCAACCAGCATGTGATTTGCGATATCGGAATTACTGGGAACGATCTCATTAAGCGTGTGCTTCATCTGCGTTGATTTGCTTCAAGCCATCGCGTGTCAATAGCAGGATACGGTCTGCGCTGGCCGCTGCTGCAGGTGAGTGGGTAACGATGATGCCGGAGGCTGCGCTGTTGCGAATTTCATTGCGGATGAGTTGAAGAATATCAGCAGCAGTCTCGGGATCTAGATTGCCGGTCGGTTCATCGGCCAGCAATAGACGCGGTCGATGTACCAGCGCACGCGCGATCGCGACCCGCTGCATCTCGCCCCCCGACAGCTGACGCGGAAAATCATGTTCGCGTCCCTGCAAACCTACGGCGCTAAGCATCTCGCTGGCGCGTGTAACAGGCAAGCCGTTCAAGACCAGCGGTAACGCAATGTTCTGTTGTATGGTCAGATGAGGCAGCAAATGAAAGGCCTGAAAGATGAAGCCCAGTTTTTCACGACGCAGCAGCGTTGCGACGTCATCATTCATCGCATCAAGGGCAACACCGGCGATATGCAGGCTACCACTATCGGGTGAGTCCAGACCAGCGATCAGATTTAATAGCGTCGACTTTCCCACGCCTGATTCGCCCATGATGGCCACATAGTCGCCAGCCGCAAGCTGCAGGTCGAGCCGATGCAGCACGGTACGCTGACCATAGATTTTGGTCAGTTGTCGACAGTCGAGTGCAAAAGGTGTGTCAGGTGTGGCTGTAGGCATGGAGGTTGCCGGTGGATCAAAGCCTGTCAGTGTAGCCGGCTCGGGCTGCGCGCGCAGACCACCGCCTCATTGGCCTTGCGCATGGGTCAGGGTTTGACGTCGATGCCGGGTTGGCCAGCGCCGAGTTCACCGATGACTGCGGCTTGCGCGAAGCCCTGCGCATGAAACAGCGACAGCACCTAGTCGACACTGTCTGCGGTACAGGCCACCAGAAGACCTCCCGATGTTTGCGGATCGCAAAGCAAGGCTTTTTGTATGTCGCCAATGCTTTCCGCAAGTGTCACATCGTGTCCATAGCCTGACCAGTTTCGACCAGAAGCGCCAGTGATGAAACCACTCGCAGCCAGTACCTCTGATTGCGCCAGAAAAGGCACGCTGCTCAGATTGATGTAGGCTCGTAGTTTGGAGCCCAGCGCCATTTCACGCGCATGGCCCAGCAAACCGAAGCCGGTTACATCGGTGATCGCATGCACGCCATCAATATCCGATAAATCTTTGCCAGGCGTATTGAGTTGAGTGGTGCTGGCCATCATTGCCGCGTAGCCTTGCGCATCCAGCGCACCTTTTTTTAAGGCAGCCGACAGAATACCTACGCCCAGTGGTTTGCTAAGGAAGCGCTGAACAAATCCCTTTTACAAGGAACTTTACTCAGCAATTTTTGAACTGCCTAATTTTTGGGCAATTATTTTAAAAGTTTGTTAAAAACGCTGCGAATTTATCCGCTTTAAGCGGATTGTTCCGCT
>SYFN01000224.1 GCA_005800405.1 Burkholderiales bacterium | reverse complement strand
TAGCGCCCTAGCCCTCGGGTCCGAACGCACTACCCGGTGCAAGACCTAGCCCCGCTTCGTTTACCAGACGCTTGCACAATGCGAGCGAATCGGTTTCATCTTCAATGCGGAAAAACAGATACATCGCACCTGCAGGGTGCGGAGCAACGATGCCCGCTTCGCGGAAAACAGGCCTTGAAAGCTGCTCATACAGATAATTGCGTGCTTCGGTATAACGGGCGATGGAATGGGCAACGATGTACTCACCGCGCTCGACGGCGATGATGCCTGCTTGTTGCACAAAGCCTGGCGCACATGAGGTGTTGTACTCGATCAGTTTGCCCAGATCGGCCATCAGCGAGGTGGGTACTTGCATCCAGCCCATTCGCCAACCTGTCATCAGCCAGGATTTTGAAAAGCTGTTGGTCGATACGACGCGTTAATTAGTGTCAGCAATATCGAGAAACGAGGGTGCACAGGTGCGCGCGCCGGCTGGCGCATCATAGACCAGTCGTTCATACACATCGTCTACCAACAACCAGATGCCGTGCTTGCGGCAGTGATCAAGAACGATTTGCTGCCGCGATCTTGGCATGGACCAGCCAGTGGGGTTGTTGGGCGAGTTGATCAGCAGTGCTTTTGTATCCGGTGTCAGCGCATCCAGCAGTTGATCAAGATCGAGTTCCCAGATTGGGTCGGCGCGACGTGTTGATAGCTGCAAGGGTACTGAAATAACCTCAGCGCCCAAAATCTTCGGTATCTCGATTAGGTTGGGCCACAGGGGTGTGACGATCACTACCCGGTAACCAGGATTGAGCAAGAGCTGCGCCACCAGCATCAGCGCAGAGACACCGGAAGAGGCGACTGCAATATGGTCCGCACTGACTGGCCGATGCAGCTCTGAGGCGTATCGAGCGAGTGCCTCGCGCAGTGCCGGTACACCGAGATTGTGTGTGTAAAACGTATCACCCGTATCCAGCGCGGTCTTGGCTGCTTCGCGAATGAGATCAGGCGTGACTTCATCGGGCTCGCCAAACCAGAACGGCAGCACATCCGACCGCCCCATGCCCGCATTAGCCACTTCGCGTATGCGCGATGCGACCAGCGATTGCACAGCGGGGCGGGAGAGGGTATCGTGTGTTTTCATGGCATCACATGCAAAGGGTTGGCGAGATCGAGCATGAATGCGGATCGAAGATAACCAGAAAAAATCAGAGCAACCAGAGCGGTGCTCAGCAAGAGCAGCACGGCCCGAGCCCAGCGTGAGCGCATCATGCCGCCGCTGCTTGTACACGCACGATCGCGTTTTCTCTGATTGGCAAGTTCACTAACCCGGCAAAAATACCTAGCGCAATCGTGATTATCCATACCGTGTTGTAGTTGCCGTCTATCGTGTACAGATAACCGCCGAGCCACACGCCGAGAAAGCTGCCGATCTGATGAGAGAAGAACACGAATCCCGACAGCATAGACAGATAATGCATACCAAAAATACTTGCAATGACGCCATTGGTCAGCGGTACTGTCGATAGCCACAGGAAGCCCATAGCCCCAGCGAAAAGATATACAGATACCGGTGACAGTGGCGCGAGCAGAAAGAGTGTGATGATTGCAGCTCGCGCACAATAAATGCCCGACAAAAGATAACGCTTTGGCAGTACATCCCCCAGTTTGCCAGCATAGAAAGACCCAAAAATATTGAAGAGTCCAATCAGCGCGAGTACCACCACAGCAACCCTGGGATCATCAATCCCGTTATCGCGCAGGTGCGCAGGCAGATGCATGCCGATGAAAACTACTTGAAAGCCACACACGAAATAGCCGCAGACCAGCAGCTGAAACGGTCGATAAGAAAAAGCTTCGCGCGTTGCTTCCAGAATGCTTTGCTGCTGGCCAGGTATCTGCGCCGGTGCTGCAGGTTCGCGCAAGAGCCAGGCCAGTGGGATCATGGTCAGAACAATGAGAGCGGCCAGCATCAGCAGCGCCTGTTGCCAACCGGTCGCCGCAATCATCTGCTGCTCGACCGGCACTATTAAAAACTGACCGAATGAACCAGCCGCACCGAGTATCCCAAAGGCCCACGAGCGTTTGGCTGGCGATGCCGTGCGTCCTACAATGCCCGACAAGGCGCCGAAAGCGGTACAGGACAGCGCGCCACCCATCAGGAGTCCGGAGCCGATCACAAAAAGGCCAGCCTGATCGATGAATGCCATCCAGAGCAGCCCGGCCATGTAAAACAGCGCGCCCACGATGATGACGCGTGCCGCGCCCAGTCGGTCGGCCGCCATTCCCGCCAGCGGACCGAACACCCCCCACATCAGATTCTGTAATGCCATCGCAAGCGAAAAGGTGTCGCGCGTCCAGCCATGCTGCAGCGACATCGGCTGCAGCCAGAAGCCAAAGCCGTGTCGAACGCCCATCTCCAGCGACACAATGATGCCGCTGGCAATCAACACGATAGAGAGTTTTGGCGCCGCGGAGGTCTTGAACATATCGGACAGCGAAGCGATAGCGGTGAAGTGTAACGCATGCAGCAAGCGCCTGATTCCCACACACCCTGCATGCATCAGCGCGCAAAGGCATACAGGATGTGTCCGCGTTTACTGACCCGTACCGGGGCGCGGCGCGGGTGCCGGAGTTGTACGTGGGGTGGGGCTAGTGGTGCCGGCTATGTCGGTGCCAGTACCGCCCATGCTCGATCCTGAAGGTGTACCGGAGGAAGATCCGCTGCCGGTCGAGCCGTCGCTGCCGGAATCGGAGAGCATTGTGCTTGTGCTGCCGCCTGAGGTCCCCGAGCTTTTCTCTTTCACTTCACCTGAACTGCCGCCGGTTGTTCCTGCACACGCACTCAACAGCACGGCGCAAGCCATGGGTATCATCCACTTGGTCATAAATTACTCCCGCAAAGATAAGAAGGCAGTACGTATAACGACGACGTACCAGACGACTGCATCGACATGCAATCAGTAGAAGCGGAATGGATCGTGAAAGTTCGGGATAGCGCGGGCAGCAATGAGTTCACGCAAGGCTACTCGCTTTGCTTGATACAGGTCAGATAACCCGATTGAGTGTTCAGGCCATTTTTTTTGTGCTGGATTTTTTGGCGACAGCTTTTTTCGCAGCCGCCTTTTTAGCAACGGCTTTTTTGGCGACCACTTTTTTGGCTGCGGCTTTCACCGGTGTTTTGGCAGCCACTTTTTTCACAGCATTTTTTGCCGTCGTCGATGTGGTCTCGTTCTCACCGTCTTCAGCGCCGGTCTCTTTCGCACCGGGCTTGCCTTTGCGCGGCTCGAATTCAAAACTTACCTTACCATCTGCGCCCTTGGCCAGATAGGCTTTGAAAGGTCGGCGCGTGCGTTGCGACACAAAGCCAGGCAGCAGGTCCGTGCGCCCTTCATTGAGTAACTTGACCATCTGTTCGGGCAGAATTTCCTGCTGCAAGATGATACGACCACTACGGAAGTCGCAAGCTTTGGGTTTGGCCAGTGCTTTTTCACAGAAATAAGCGAGGCCCACCTCATACACGCCGCTACCGCATTTCGGGCAAGCTCCCAATGATGTTTGCCCACTAAGATCGACTGGCTCGGTATTTTCGTCATCTGCGCCGCTCTGGCCAAAATCGAATTCCAATTTGTAGTTTTTGATTTCCTCGTCGTGTGATATCTTGAGTATCGCCGCAAAAGGCCGGCCCATCTTCGATCGGAAACCTTGCAGCGGGCCGACGGTGCGCTCGGTCAGCAGTTCTTCGACTTCGGCGACTTCGAACTGACGGCCCCCCGGTGTTTTGCTCATCGAGAATTCACACTTCGTACACGCAAAGCGACGATAGTTTTCTTTTACAACGCTGCCGCAGTTCGGGCAGGGTGTCTTGAGCGTTGCGTAGTCACCGGGGATGGTGTCGTTGTCATATTCTTTTGCGCGTTTGACGATGATTTGCGTCATTTGCGCAATTTCACGCATGAATTCTTCGCGACTGATGTTGCCACGTTCCATTTGCGCGAGCTTGAATTCCCATCCACCCGTGAGCTCTGGTGCGGTGAGCTCGGACACACCCAAGCCACGCAACAAGGTCATAAGCTGGAAGGCCTTGGCCGTAGGGATCAGTTCCCGCGCCTCGCGCACCAGATATTTTTCATTCAGCAGACCTTCGATGATGGCTGCACGAGTGGCCGGTGTGCCCAGACCTTTGCCTGCCATCGCATCGCGCAGATCTTCATCATCAACCAATTTGCCCGCTCCCTCCATCGCTGAGAGCAGCGTCGCTTCTGAATAGCGTGCAGATGGTTTGGTGACGAGGCTTTGTGTTTCGACTTTATCGGACTTTACCTTCTCGTCTTTGGCCACTGGCACCAGCATGCCAGTGGTCTCGCCTTCTTTCGCGTCTTTGCTAGGCTCGATCGCTTCCTTGCCGTACACCGTTAGCCAGCCAGGACTGGTGAGAATTTTCCCTTCGGTCTTGAACTGATGGCCGGAGACCTCCGTATGGCGGGTCGTGATTAGATATTCGGCAGCAGGGAAAAACACGGCCATGAATCGACGAACAACGAGATCATAGAGTTTTTGCTCAGGCTCAGAGAGATTTTTCGGTGCCTGTGTGGTTGGAATGATCGCGAAGTGATCACTGATTTTTGTGTTGTCGAAAATACGTTTGTTCGGCTTTACCCATTTGCTGTTGAGAATTTGCGCGGTAAACGGATAATAATTATTGCTTTCACTCAGGGTTTCCAGCGTCTGGGTTACCGTGGGCAGATAATCTTCGGGCAGGTGACGAGAATCGGTACGAGGATAGGTTTGTACCTTGTGCCGCTCGTACAGCGCCTGCGCCAGACCCAGCGTATTCTTGGCCGAAAAACCAAAGCGGGCATTGGCTTCACGCTGCAGGCTGGTCAGGCCAAACAGCGCCGGCGCCATGGATGTGCTGGGTCGTGACTCTTCGGTGACTACACCTGTCTTGCCTCGACATGCAGCGACGATGGACTCGGCAGCCGCCTTGCTCCACAAGCGTTCTGCGCGCTTTTCAGGATCGGTTTCATCTTTTTTAAACTTGGTGTCCAGCCAGCGTCCTTCATACATGCCAGCGGCACAAACGAATTCAGCGCGTACTTCCCAGTAATCCCTGGGAATAAAGCGTTTGATTTTTTCTTCGCGCTCAACAACGATGGAGAGTGTAGGTGTTTGCACACGACCCACAGTGGTCAGATAAAAACCGCCCTCCTTGGAATTGAAGGCCGTCATCGCGCGGGTCCCATTGATACCGATCAGCCAGTCGGCTTCGCTGCGGCAACGCGCGGCATCGGCAAGGGGCAGCATTTCGGTGTCATCGCGCAAATGCTGAAAGGCATCGCGGATAGCGCCCTGGGTCATCGATTGCAGCCACAAACGTTTGATGGGCTGCTTGGCTTTCGCGTATTGAACAATCAGCCGGAAAATCAGTTCGCCTTCGCGTCCCGCGTCACAGGCATTGATGATGGCACCTACATCTTTGCGCTTGAGCAGTTTGTTAAGCAGTTTCAGGCGTGATTCGGTTTTCTGTATGGGGTTGAGTGCGAAATACGGCGGAATCATCGGCAAATTGGCAAATGACCACTTGCCGCGTTTAACGTCATGCTCCTCGGGCGCAGCGATTTCCACGAGATGGCCGACGGAAGATGAAAGTACGTAATTGTCAGATTCGAAATACTCATCGTGCTTGGTGAAGCCCCCGAGGCTCTTCGCGATGTCATTCGCGACAGAGGGCTTCTCGGCGATGATGAGGGTTTTGGTCATGAATAGTCCGGTAGTCGGACATGTTTGCTTGGCAACTTTCTCTGCCAGTGCACATGCCTTGTGGGTCGGCACCTGATAATTGCCGGGAAATCGCTGATATTTTGGCAATTATTGGTTAAATGCGGCCAATGATAAGCGGGTTGTCCGGGAATTCGCAAGGAGGGTCTTGCGGCGGGTACGGCTGGAAAGAGGCCGGAATCAGTGGTAAATCGGTGGTCTGGCGTCTTCTTCGTCGATGAACAACTCGTCGAGGATCAGCCCGTCGGGTTCCTTGCCTTGGCTCCAGAGCACCATTAAAACGATGACTTTGAGTTTATCGAGCTGAACAGGTGATTCGTTGATCGCACAAGCACGCTCGATAACGATTTCACGCTGAATCGCATTGATAACTTCAGCGGACTCCAGAAATTCAATGAAACCGATGGCGAGCGTTCCCAACGCCTCGTACTCCTGCTCGGCGTAGACGCGAAAGCCAAACGAGAATGCCGTCTGACGCGCCTGCTGGCTGAACATCTCGTTGGTGGTTTCGGCGAGATCGGTCAACCAGCCAAGGGCACTGGAAATTTCTTCTTCTTCGAAACCTACAGCCGATAATTTTTTGGCGAGCGCCGCTGAGTCCGGGCAAGCATCTGGTCGGTAATAGGTTTCGTACAGATAAACAAGTACCTCGAACATCCTGATAATGTAGCCGTATAAGGCCACTGGCACAAGCGCAGCCCTCAAAAACTTTGTTTGATATTTATTCAGGAACCGGCGTTTTTTCTTTAAACAAGATTTTTTCTTTTAATTTCAGCAGCTTAGGGGATATTATTGGCGCCGAGACTTTTGTTTGAAAACAATTCAAAGACCCGAGGAAATAACCTGTCAAATTGGGAGTACTTAATAAAATTGTGTTTTACGAAGAGAGGGTGTGGTTGTCCGAGGGCGCAGTGAGGAAAATCAAGAAATTGATGCCAGGTTTACGGCGACAAATTTTACGGTTTTGTTTATTCAGCGCTTCCTCAAAAATTTCTTGAAGGTTCAACCAATACGCCGATACTGTCCGCCCGGCAGCAATTCCATTTGTCCATTTATCTCCAGCGTCAGCAATCCCGCCTGAACCTCTGCGACAGACCAATCAGACCGTTGTAAAAGTTGGTCAACGGACACTGGGTCACAACCAGCGACCTCAAGCAATTGTTGTAATGATGGATCGATTTGCACGGCGTCATTCGGTGTGGGTACAGGTAAATTACCGGGACTCCAGCGCAGTTCTTCCAGAATATCTTGAGCGGTCTCCACCAGCTTGGCACCCTGACGTATCAGTACATGGCAACCCTTCGACAGGGGAGAGTGAATCGAGCCAGGAATTGCAAATACCTCTCGACCTTGTTCCAATGCGCTGCGTGCCGTGATCAGCGAGCCGGATTGTGCAGCGGCTTCAACCACCAGCACACCCATCGCTAGACCACTAATGATGCGGTTACGTCGCGGGAAGTTCGACGCTATCGCGGGTGTGCCCAATGGATACTCGCTGAGCAGGCATCCTGCTTCGGCGATTTGATGAGCCAGTGCCCGATTGCGTGCCGGATAAACTAAATCCAGACCAGTGCCGGTAACCGCCACAGTGGAGCCGCCATCATGCTCAGTTCGCGTGTGGAGTAAAGCCCCCCGATGAGCGGCGGCATCAATTCCAAGGGCCAGGCCTGATATGACGGTCAGTCCTGCAGCACTGAGTACCTGAGCAAATCTTTCCGCATTTTGCATGCCTTGTTTCGTCGCATTGCGACTGCCCACAACGGCAACCGAAGGGCGTGTCAGAAGAGCGATATTACCTTTGGCATAAATAACGGGCGGCGGATCGGTGATATTAAGCAGTGATTTTGGGTAGTGATGGTCGGCGAGCGTAAGGACATGATTATCCGGATGATCCGCCCATGTCAGTGTGCGGCCTATTTTGGCTTGCAAGATTTCAGAAACGGGAGCGCAGAGCGCATGGGCTATTTTTTCTGGAACGTATTTTTGTAACGCAGAAAACCCTGCAACGAAAATGTCCGAAGGCAATCCAAAACGTGTCAGTAGTTCGCGTGCGGTTTGCGGACCGACACCTTCGGTATCCATCAACTTAATCCAAGACGACAGTTCTTCAGCGCATGTCATCGCACGTCCTCGTCGACGGACTCAACCGTATCCCCGATCGTGAAGGAATCTCTGGCACGCATTAGCAGAGCCAGCGCAGCCTCTTCGGCAACGTCAAAGACCAACAGGGTGGCAATGTCATCAGGCATGAATACATTCAGGGTAGGCTGGTTGGCTCTGCGGTGAATTCTAACGTGCTGTACTACGGCGACGACGCTGCCATTGTCCAGACCCTGGCGCAGCCCCCGATTGATGGCCACAACGTCATTTACGCTGGCCCATGTCGCACCTCTCAGCACGACGGCCACACGTCCCGAGAGAGCTGGCGTCGGATGAGGCAACCAGCGTTGCTGCTCGCGGTTTATCAACGGCACAAGCCGGTCCCCAAGCAGAATTTCGGCATCAGACGAGGCGACCTTGAATTGATGCATCCCATCGCTTCCCACTCTCAGCAGGTGAGCCGTGCCCACGCGCAGACTGGTTAGTGCCAGCGGCTTGCCCGTATCAGGATCGGCGATCGTTTGCAGGGGACGGATCACCTGGAACAGTGTTTGATCATTCAATGCGCCGGACACCAAGATAGCATCGCCCATTGCGGCCATTCGCCGGCCATCCGCGAGAGCCGCGACCTGCGGCGCCAGTACCAGCGCATCGGCTGGCACCGAAGTCGTCTTGTTCAGCCTTTGTCCAAGCTCGGATGCGATCAAAGGAAAGGGCGTGGCGCGCAGGCTTTCCGTGCGTACCGATGGCGAGCGATGGACCACGGACCCGGCGTCGCTTTGCCGCAAACTCAGTTGCTGTCGTTCACGATCAAAGTAGATCGTCTGACCTGGATAAATCCAGCGGAGATCCCGAATCTGTTCACGATTGCGTTCCCAGACGGTGCTCCAGCACCACGGATTTTCCAGAAAGGTCGCAGCGATTTGCCACAAGGTGTCGCCTTCTTTCACCCTGTGGGTATTAGGCGCGGTCGTTAAAAGCTCGCAACGCGCCTTGGCCACTGCCTGCGGAACCAGAACGAACAGAAACAACAGGACGGCTGTGCTACACTCTTTCATCATCTTTCACTCTTGTTTGTGACTATCGGAACAGGGCTGGCTATCACAAAATGCGCTGTGGATTTTGCACGAACATGAATGGCTGCTGTTTTGGAATCACTGATTTTTTCGTCTTTGTTGCGCAAAAGCTGTATGTCTCTACGAACAATCCTCCGTTACCCCGATAGCCGCTTGCACAAGATCGCCAAACCGGTGACGGTGCTTGATGATCGACTCAAACAATTGGTCGCCGACATGGCAGAAACCATGTACGAAGCGCCAGGAATAGGCTTGGCTGCAACGCAAATTGATGTGCAGGAGCAAGTTATCGTGCTCGATGTTTCCGAAACGCGTGATCAGTTACAGGTGCTCATCAATCCTGAAATCCTTTGGTCCAGCGAACAGCGCAGTGTGTACGACGAAGGCTGCTTGTCCGTGCCCGGCATTTTTGATGGTGTCGAGCGCCCATCGCAGGTACGCGTGCGGGCGCTAAATGTTGATGGTATCGCCAGCGAATTTGAAGCAGACGGTCTGCTAGCAGTCTGTGTTCAGCATGAAATGGATCACTTACGCGGCAAGGTGTTTGTGGAATATCTCTCCCCGCTCAAGCGCAATCGCATCAAGAGCAAACTGCAGAAAGAAGAGCGCGAGCTCAAAAAAGATCGTCAGCCAGTCCCGGTGCGTTAATCAATGAAAGTCATTTTCGCCGGCACGCCCGAGTTCGCGGCCGTCGCCCTTGTCGCTTTGCATCAGGCGGGTTTCGATTTGCCACTGGTGCTTACCCAGCCCGATCGGCCTGCCGGGCGAGGGATGCAGTTACAACCCTCTCCCGTCAAACAGCTCGCGCAACAATATGGCATTCCGGCGGCGCAGCCAGTCTCGTTGAAAACCGACGGTAAATATTCCGAAACCGCAGCCCAAGCACAGGCCTTGCTGCGCGATACGCCGCATGACGTAATGGTGGTGGCTGCGTATGGCCTCATTTTGCCTTCATCGGCGTTGCGGATACCGCGGCTTGGCTGCATTAACATTCATGCGTCATTACTGCCGCGCTGGCGCGGCGCCGCGC
>SYFN01000223.1 GCA_005800405.1 Burkholderiales bacterium | reverse complement strand
GCCTGACTTTGGCGTATAAGTCCACGCCTGTGTACATCCTCTCTGCCTCTCCGAATCCAATCTAAGATCTCAGGATAGGCTTGGGACCGGTACCCGGTTACGCCGCCGCTAACTGGTTCCCTTTTACTCCGCCGTTCACACGGCGATAGCGAGCGTGATCATCAGTTCGATGAGGCTAAAACCTTGAGGATAAGGCGAGGACATGGCGCGTCATGGCACTGCGTGAAATACGGCAACAGCTTGTACTGGATAAAATCTTGTCGTACCAAATGTTTAAGGAAGTACTAATTATTTAAAAAATGAAGTGCTGATCGGCAGATTGTGCGATTGTCATCGTAGAGGGAATCGCTAGGCTTTGTTAGATTGTTGAAGTACGCAGGCTTCAATGACGTGCAGATCATTATCGCGCGCAAAACTGTGAAGAAAGTGATACGTCATGGGCTCCAGCGCATATAACCTTGCATCAACCAGCACGGACCGTACTCCCTCGATCAGGGCTGGCCGCACATAGGGGGAGTATTGAAGGTGGCGGTCATTGCTGATGTTCACGTCAGGATGAAAGCGTGACATGATCCCGCAGAGACGATCGACCCAGTCGCTCGGTCGAAAAAGATTGCCCTTGCCTGTCACGCCCTGAATGATGAAGTCGGTCGGGGAAAAATTCGTGTCAGAGCTGGAGGTCGCCATGAGGCAGACGGTCTTTCAGCGTAGCGATGAAGTAAGGGTACCGTGAGTTACGACGAAGCAAAGCAGGCGCTATCTTACCGAAGACTCACTGATAAAAAAAGCAAGCGATGGGGATTCTCGGAAGTCTGGGCTCAAGCGCCGGAGCCAACAAAGTAGGTGCGCGCAGTCAGCGTGACTAACCTATCCACTTGGTGACTGTCACCAAAAGCAAGAGTAACACCCAGAGCAGTAGCGACCGCCAGATGAGCCCAACCGCACTTTGCAGTGCGCGTTGCGAGGGTGGATCGCCGGGCAAGGTATCGATATCCAGCGTCGAAGGTTCGAGTGCGGCGATGTCCACACCCGGCAGTTCAGGTGCGTATTCGGCTGGCGTCCCCAAACGCACGCCCATTGCACCTCCACCGGCAGACAAAAGGATACCTGTGGATTCGTTACCCCAGCGCTGCGCGAAATTGCGCCAGGCATAGATAGCATCCTCGAAATTACCGACGATCGCAAAGGCAATTGCTGTTAATCTGACAGGTAGCCAATCGATCAAGTAAAACGCTTTGGAAGCGAAACTGCCGAAGGGCTCATTACGCAAATGTTCAGGATCATTCCACGCTCGCGCCAGATATTCACTGACGCGGTACAACACAGCACCCGCCGGTCCCATGGGCATAAGCAGCCAGAAAAATACACCAAACACATGGCGATGCGTGGTGATAAGTGCATTCTCGACAGCGAGCCGGGAAATTTCCTGAGCATCGAGTTCCAGCATGTCCTGCCGTGTCCATTCGGCCAGCAGACGACGTGCTTCAGTTAGATCGTTGTTATCAAGTGCCAGCTGAATGGCAGTGAAGTAATGACTGTAATGCCGAAAACCCAATGTGAGATAGACAATCACGATGGTCCATGCCAGCTGCGCGATCGGACCTGCCAGCGCACAGAGCCAATAGATCAGCAGCGTGGGCAGCACAAGAGCCAGCATCATCACCAGCCAGGCCAGCCGGCCGTGCTCGGCGCGACCGGCATTGAAGCTGTGCTCGATGCGCGCTGCCAGCACCACAATCCAGCCATAGATGGGATTGTCTGCCCGGAGCGGTCTGAATTGCTCGATCAGAAGGACACAGAAAATGGAAAAAAGAGTCATTGCTTTTTATGGATAAACAGACAACCCGTAAGATAGCTCAGCAGATGCGCAGAATCAAACCGGACACCGAACAATCGGCGGCAATCGCTTCGGTTTGGTCTTTATACGCGCAGAAAATGATAAAGATTGCGCAGCATGGCGGCTGTGGCACCCCAAATAAAGTAATGCTCAAAGGGCATCGCATAAAAGCTGCGGCGGCCGGGGCGGTTCGGAAATTCGGCGCTGCGACGCTGGTGGTTGGCGCCATTCATCAGAAAATCGAGCGGTACTTCAAAGATTTCTGCAACCTCGAACACATCAGCGGCAAGCTCGAAGGGTGGCTGGGCCAAGGCGACCACGGGCGTGACCCGAAAGCCCGTGCCAGTCAGGTAGTCGGGTAACGTACCGATAACTTCAATGTGCCGTCGTGAGAGGCCAGTTTCCTCTTCTGTCTCACGCAAGGCCGTTGCGATTGGATCGCGGTCTTCAGGATCAACCCGACCACCGGGAAAACTGATCTGCCCTGCGTGATCATTCAGATGCGCGGTGCGCAGTGTGAGCAACAGGGTCATGCCCTGCGGCCGATTCACCAGAGGAATCAGAACAGCAGCTGGCACAGCCTCCGGCGGCAATTCGCGCCATGCAGCGTCTCCAGTAAATTCCGGCATCCACGGGAGCGATTGGGTGAAACGCTCTCGTAGCCAGGCAGGGCTGAGGCGATGAACCTCAACGGGCGCTTCACCAGCCACGGCATCGATGGTGGCCTGATTAGGGTCGAACAAAGGTGTTTTCATATTGGGCAAAGAAAAAGGGCACACACGGTGCCCTTTTCAGGTGACGCGGTTGCCTGATTACTTCGATGCCGCAGCAGTTTCACGACGGTTCGGCAGCTTCTCGCGGATACGTGCGGATTTACCCGAACGCTCACGCAGGTAGTACAACTTGGC
>SYFN01000222.1 GCA_005800405.1 Burkholderiales bacterium | reverse complement strand
GAATCTGATAACGTTCGGCTTGGCTGAGGTGTGTATAGGTCATGTGCTTCTTCGACTGGCTGGTCAAAAGGCTTTGATACTAATGCACCTCAGCCATCCAACCCATTAATCAAAGTTGCACTTCGTCCTTGAATTCACCCAACATAAAAAAAGCAAAATGAAGCAAAGAACAATCTCTCCACATTTTTGATCATTCCATTGGATTTCACGACACCCAACAAATGAACAGCCGGATACAAGGAGAAAATCATCAAATTGAACTGTATTGCAAAATTTCTGTAGTCGGTAAAATAAAGAATACCATTGAAGATGCAGCATGCCATCAGCAGATATACCAATTTGAAGTAGAGCGTCGAGTGACAGTAGGTTTTTATAACGACAAAGATAGTCAAAATCGTCAAAAAGGTTCTCAGGATAAACAGCCATGAAGGCAAGGCATCGAGCACTGCAGAAGGCAGCTCAGGAAACCAAGTGGCCGGAAACCCCTAGATACAAAGCTGGTAAATCAAAATGCTGAACTGCACTCCAGTGAAAAAAATAGTCATCCTTGACTGATACTTCATCACCCAAAAGACGGCAATCATCAGCATCACGCTTGCCAGCGCCAGGGAAATAAATATACGCTTGACTCGAGCACTACTGACTATTGACAGACCTTCCAGTGGGACCAGTTCTGTGTCAAGAATCAAAAAATTATTCGTTTGTATTTTTAGATAAACCGTTCCCGTCTGCACCGCGCCGTCACGTAACTGTATGCAGTAATAACCATCTGCGCATAATTTTTTATTTTGGGTGAACAGATCGCCCACGGTTTGCACGTGCCACCGATCTTCAAAGAATTCATACACTTCGATCTGGTTGGTGTCATGCGGGCCGACACGGAGAATCAACCTACCCGTGGTCGCGTCGGCGGCATTCCCCGATGGCGATGAGTCAATGCGAAGCCGCACCCAAATTGGCGCTGACTCATAACCAAGATTCAGCTTTCTCTTGGAGACCTCGAAAGGCGCACGGTCGATGGAATGAATATCAAATTGAAAATTTTTGTCAACGAACAAATGGTGATCGTAAACAGGATCGGTCGCAGCCATGAGGACGGTCGGACTCAACACCAAAAGACAAAGGCACAAAAGACGCCGCACCCAACCCAGCCAACGAGGACTGCCGAAAACTTTGGCGGGATAAGGGCTCTCGTTCAACACGTTGAAGAAAGTAAGGATCGTGTCAATCGCCACGCCGGTCTGTGAGCTTTCATGAGCTTTTGCAGGCTATTGGATGATGGTTCTCCTCCCGAATTCTAAGGAAGTACTGATTAAATACAACCGGAAACTTTTTCAGTTGAATTAATAGCGGCAAACCCTTGATTTCGCATCGTCCAGCTCGCCCGGCTGTGCTGGCGCACCATACAACGCGGATTTATCAGCATCGCCTTCAGGTCAGATCAATAAATAGAAGCCATTGAGAGTCACCAGCTTGCCCAAAACAAACACGACGGTGGCGCCAGTCACAGACATTTTTGATTTGAAAAGTAAACTAAATAAAGACAGGAAAAATCCGAGCATCAGGATACCGTTGGCCAGACCAAACCATTTTAGCTTCGTGAGCTGTATCGCACTCTGACTCTCATAAAATTTTATCTTTTCGGTCAATGAGGGTTTGCCTGCAATACCTTCGGTTCCTGATTCTATTTTTTGTGCCTGCGAGCGATAAGTCTCTGCACTGATTTTCTATAGCTCGCGCAAATCACTGCTGTAGACCTCATTCTTCGCAACAATGTGATCCATGAGATCTGCCGTCAGGTTGAAAGCACCCTGCTGTACGGTGACCGTCCGCACCGACATGTGGGTCGTTGATGCCATCAGCTGATTCGTCATGAAGGTATTTTATGCCTCGGATAATCCGTAACTGGAAAATCCTTGCGTGATGATCAAGCCGGTGGTCACCGCGGCGAGTGCTTTTCTGGTTTTATCCACGCCAGGCGCTATGGCGGACTCGTTAGCGATCTGCTGAGTTCTTTCAGTCATATCAAAATTCCTTGCCAATGGCCTGTTTACGATGTCATTTTGTCTGGCTTGCGCAGTGATAGGAATGGACGAATTTGTCACTGCCAGCGCAAGAACCGCAGGACGATCAGGTCTGATCGTGACCATCTCCAGGGCAGTCGCTCGTTTATCAGTATGGCGCGCGTCGATCGATTCAAATTCGTCCAGATTATCTTTAAGCGATCCCGTCCAGCTTTTCAGATAATCCATACGCACATGCAGATGCGAGTCCGAGTCTTGCGTGCCCTGACCGTCCTGCAAAGTGACAACATCGCTTTCGTAATCACTGTCGCTGAGTTTTTTACCACCCGCGGATGCAGCATCCCGCAAATTACGTGACTTTGCTCCTGCGCTGGTGTCCTCGGCCGCGCGAAGGTCAACGTCACCATCACCATCGCTAGATTGCCGCAGGTCGGATTCACCTTCAGCATCGCGCAGATGACGCTTGTCTCTGCGGGCCTTTGCATCACGCAGTTGATTGGTGTCGGCGGTCGCTTCGGCATCGGACTGTTGACGTCCATCGGCCTCCCCCTCTGCATCGCGCAGACGCCGCCTGTCGGAGTCGCCCTTTCCGTCTCGCGCACTACGTATGTCAGAATCACCTTCTCCGTCACGCAGGTGCCGCATATCAGCATTACTTCCTGCATCGCGCGAGCTGCGTATGTCGGAGGCCCCGTCACTATCGTGCAGACGCCGCATATCTGCGTCACCCTCCGCATCACCTGAACGGCGTATGTCAGCATCGCCTTCGCCTTCGCCATCGCGCAGACGCCGACTGTCCGACTGGCCGGCTTCTACATCTCGCAGATTGCGCTGATCTGAAGCGCCACCTTCCGCATCACGCAAATTACGCTTGTCGGGGACACCACCATTGGCATCGCGTAGCTGCGGTGCATCTACCTCTCCATTTTTCGGATCGCGCAGCTGCCGCGTATCTGCCTCACCATTTTTGGAATCGTGCAGGTTGCGTGTTTCTGCCACACCCTGGGCATCGTTCAACCGATGCTTGCACTCATCCATCGGTCCGCTGGCCGCAGAGCGGCAAGAACCTGCAGCGGCGCTTGTATTACCCGATTTCTTTGGCTGATTCGTGTCTGATTCATGCGGTCCATTTTTGGACGGGCTCGCGAGTGCTCCACTGATATTGTTACTCTCAGATGCTCTGGCATTGGCAGCCATGACGTCCAGGCCACCGGAGGATGCAGCCTGACTTTCGAAGGCATCAACACTCTGCTCAAATTGATTGACGATCTCATGCGCCATTTTTGCGGCAGCTCCAAAGGTCGGTGACACCTTTATCGTTTTATTGGGAGCCGCTTTTCCGGCATCAGCAAATTTTTTTTCGTCGTCGGTGTTAATCGAATTGCGTATTACCACACCTTTCTTCTCCGCCTTTGATGCCTTGCGAATATCAACAGGCCGATCGTTTTTGATGGCCAGGTGGCTAAAGTGCTTCTTGAAATGTGCCTCCGACACACCAAAACCAGCAAGTATGCGTCGAAATAAATCTTGCTCAAGTCGATTCACACGCCCATCTGATAGCATGCAATCAGCCACATTCACCAGGATGCATGATTTTTGCTGATGATTAAGAACGGGGATGATCCCATTCATGAAATCAGGAAACTTGGTTCGTTTGACGTATTTCAGGATCTCGGGAAGGATATTTTTTGAACCTCGCAAGACCACATTGATCTGGCCGATTTCCTCCTTCGCCATCTCGCCATCGACGCTCATCATGTACAACATACTCACCACCAGCGCGCGTGTCGGCGTCATCTCGCCACCCGACGTATCGGCGCTGGTGCCGAAGACAGAATGCTTGTTTTTCAACGATATGGTATCGAAGTAAGGCTTGAATGAATTTTTGTAATATCCCAAACTGCTCAACATGCGAGAGAATAAAATCATCTCTGATTTTGAAAAATCGCCATCTGACATGCTGGAATCACAGACATTCAGCAAAATACAAAGTCGGTTTTCATCCTCAACGACCTCAGGTATTTCTGTCAAAAATTCATCTTCACTTTTTTATTCGACGTATTTGAGCGCTCTTTGCAGGATTTGCTGATCGCCGCCGAATACGAAAAGGAGATGATTGCATTCCTGTTTTGAGATTTCATCATCGGCCGCCATCATGTAGAGAATGGCGACGATCAGTGAGAGATAGGGCGTCAGATAGATCACACCGGCGCTACCAGGCGAGACAAATCCTTTATCCTCGGAGAGGCTTGTCAGCAACCGATTAAGAAGATTTATTTTTTTCATCACAGACACACGCTTGCAAGTTGGCTTTGAATACCGACGCGATCTAGCCGGCCATGCCGGATTCCACCGATACGGAGAGACCTTTCTTGCTAGACATAGTTGCCTGCGCTGCATAGGTCACACAAACTCTCAAATACTCTTGATTTGACTGGCGTCCGCGTGCTGGTGGCAGCGCGCAGCTCATCCCGAGAACGAGCGCCAGCGCCGCTATTAATGATGAAATTGAGAGTTTTTATGGGTGTGCAGAGGACTACAGTAAGTGATGCAGATTGGCCGATCTCGCGAACGGCACCGGGCGCGAACAATCCTTTGAGCCACCGGCATTGAGGTCGACTTGCGGCGTCACGCGAGGAAATGCTGGGTCAATTGATGCGGGTGGTGCTGCCAGAATATTCCGATTATTGTCATCTTTTCAAAAATTATTCCAAAGCTGGTGCACCACATGAGCGGCACCTCGGTTGCTTAAATGATCGTCATCGATATAAAACAAAACGCCGTCGCGAGCACCAAAACATCGCGCTTCATCACACAAAGCCGTTGCTAAATCCACGACATGGATATCCGGACGGGCTGATAAAACAGCTTGCATCTTGCTTCTGAATGCCCTGTTTCTGCTCACAAAAACGTCTTTGTTGACTGCGCAGGGATCAGTAACTTTGCTGGTGACAGAGAACGGGCGAAAGGAAACACAGCTTCGGATATCGAATCCAAGCTCGGGAACATCATACAAATACGTCACTTTTTTTCCAGCCGCCAGCAACGTATCGAGTGTTTTCGTCAGCCCCATAAAGAAAACTTCCTCGTTAGTTCGCGCCCCTGGTGGCTCGCCTTCAAAATGAAGGACCCATGACCCGAACTGATCAAATTCAATAGCCCCAAAACCGGTGGCAGTCGTGTACATCGGTCCCCTGCTGGTGATGATTACCTCGCGCACGGAGGGATCGGCGATGATTCTTTTGATGGCCTGCGTTCCTTTCTTCAGACAGTTTCTGGGATCACCACCCTGATCCTGAATAACCACATCAAGCAACGGAGGACAGCCATCGCTGGCGCCATACAAACCGATGTCCTGCCCCTTGGCCTTGAAGCGGTCACGCAAACCGGCATAAATAGTCATTGCGTGACTATCGCCAATCACCACCACAGACGGCGATGGTCCCGTTGAATGACAGCGAGGACTGTCGTGCATGGAGTCCTCACAGTACCAGCCTTCGCTATCGGGTAAATCAAAATTCAGATCAGCGACTTGCGCTTCAATAGCAAGGCTGGAAGCTCTGAATTTAAATCCACCCTCAATGAATACGAACAAACCCAGACTGCCGGACAAAGCCATCAGAATCACCAGTAAAAAAGTCTTACCTGCTTTACGCGAACCAACTCGCACCGGCTTTTCGATGAAAAAATAGGTCAGCATCGCCAGACCAAACGACAGAACGACAGCAGCCACGCGGGTAGACAGGTCGGGGCTGGCCCCCTCAAGAATTCTTGCAAACGACAGTAATGGCCAGTGCCATAAATACAGCGGGAAGCTAATGAGTCCGATACCGACAAGGAGTCGGCTGGAGAGAACGACGTGATTGAACCAGGCTTTTTCGCCGGCCATGATGATCAACAAAGTTCCTGCCACCGGTACCAGTGCCCAGGCGCCTGGAAAGGGAACATCGGACGTCAATAGCGATGCGCCCGACAAGAGCAAAATCAGTCCGACAATGGATAACCCGTTATCAACGATCGGGCCGCTGTTAATGCGGGACTTGAATGTAGCAAATCCATTATTCTCGGGTCCTGAAAACCAAGCGAACAACCCACCCGACAACAGTTCCCAGATACGCGTCAGTGGGGAGAAAAAAGTACCCACCGTATTTGACTCAATCATGCTCAGATTGAGCGCTAATGAAGCCAAAAATAATACGCCGCCCGTGATGAACAGACTACATCTGTATTTCAAAGATATACAGGCAATCACTGGCCAAAGCAGATAGAACTGCTCTTCAATCCCTAAACTCCACAAATGCAGTAGCGGCTTTGCCTCTGCTGCGTAGTCAAAATAACCGCTCTCGCTCCAAAACAGGAAATTTGGGATAAAAATGGCGCTGCCGGCCATATGCTTTCCGAGCGAACGATATTCATCGGGAAGTAGCGCGAACCATCCGAAACAACAGCAACTTACCGTCACTACAATGAGAGAAGGAAAAATTCGCCGGATGCGACGCGCATAAAAATCGCTGAAACTGAAAGTTTGATTCTCTGTCGCCTTCAGAATTAGGGCGGTGATCAGATATCCCGAGATCACAAAAAAAATATCGACCCCGATAAAGCCACCCTGCAACCATTCAGGAAATGCGTGAAAAATAAGGACTCCACCCACCGCGACTGCTCTCAGACCATCAATATCGGCGCGATATTCTGGCGTCGGTAACTGCCGATGTTGGTCTTCACTGCTGTTTATCATGGGTCGATCTTCATAATTTCGGACACACGGCTGAGCAGACGTTGAATAAATCTCGGTGTTATGGCGTGCCAGCGCAGCTGTGCGACGCGGGGATCAGCGACATCAAGGACTTGGTGCCATTCAGCTTGCCACAAACGTTTCTGGGTTGATTGAATGATCGCTTGCCCGCCACTCCGTCGGCACCATAACGCACGAATGATCGGGTTGACTCAGTGCACCCAGATTCGTCGAGTGTCTCAACAAGCGGTTTCAACACTGGCCATGGGCGTAGGACCAGGCGACCCGCTTCACTCGCTACCAAACGGTTCTGCCTGAATCCGAGCAGAATCAGTCCAAATTACCAAGACGGCTTGAAGGCTGGCATCGGTGTTCTGCTCGGAGTTCCGAAGGGTGAGACGCTGACGGCCTATTTTCTGGCACAGAGCACCATATTGGTCGCTGTGGTGGCCACCGTTTCTACGGTCGAAAAACCCGCCTGCTGCAACACCATGCCAAGTTTTGCAGGCCCTGCCTGGGCACCGAGTGCCAAGCCGACTTCCTGCGCCATCGACGCTGGCACGCAGCCCATGGTCGAGGCTGTATAAAACATCTGGCCCACAATATTGAAATTCTCTTCCAGCTTGTCATTGGCAAAGGGTTCGATGATGACCAGCAGACCCTCTTCTTTCAACTGCCGACAGGCGTGCTCGGAGGCCCCCACCGGATCGCCCATGTCGTGAAGGCAGTCAAAAAAGGCAATCACATCGAAGGTGCCACTGTAGTCTTTCGCGCTGCGCGTCTCGTAGTGGATGCGCTCGCTCAGACCCGCCTCCGCTGCAAGACGTTTTGCCTCTTCGATCGACGGACCATGAAAATCAAAGCCATGTACCTTTGCGCTGGGAAAGTGCTCGGCAATCAGCATGGTAGAGACACCGTGACCACAGCCGACATCGGCAAAACTCCCACCTGCTGTGAGCTTTTCAGTGAGTGCGGGTATCTTCGGCAACCAACGAGAGACCAGATTGGATTTATAGACGGGCTTGAAGAAGCGGGCAGTACCACGGAAGTAGCAAGGGTGATGCTCGCCCCATGCCAGACCCTCGCCTGTTTTGAATGCAGCGCGCACTTTGGGCTCGTCCATCACCAGCGATGCCACGCTGTCATACGCACCTATCATCAGTGAAGTGCTGTCCTCACAGGCAAAGACAGCGGCCTGCTCTTCACTCAGAAAAAAATGGCTGCACTCACTATCGTAAGAAGCATAACCCGCGGCACACATCGCGCATAACCATTCCAGGCTATAACGGACATGAATCTCTGCGGCCTCGGCAAAGTGCGCGTTGTCGCAGGGGCCCACTCGCGCCAGCGTGGCAAACAAGCCTAGCTCATCCCCAATACGCATCAGCGGCACCAGCTGGGCCGCAGCGACATTTTGAAACACCTGCCATTGCAGTGCCTTCAGTACCTTGGTATCCATACCCGTTTTTCTCTCATTGCACTGTCAATATGCGATTTAACATCTATCCACCAATCAGCACAGAGGCGATACCGCAGAGTACCAGCAATATCATCAGTAAACTGTTCTGAACGACATGAGCGACACGCCCCTCCGGCGTATTTTTGTATCGATGCACCTCGGCCTTGTTAATGTGCAGATAGCCAGCAAAGTACTCGATAAATAGAAGAATCATCAATCCGCCTACCAGGCCCTGACCAAATAACTCGAGTCTGGACATTTTTGTCTCCTTTCTTGTTTTAATTTTTGATGCAACGTGCTGTCGTTATCCAAGCGTCGCCATCAAAATGAGCGTCGCGTTGGCTGGCAAGGATCTGGCAGAGAATCAGAGGTGCAAGGCGCCTCAATTCTGGGGCCGGTATTTTGATAGGAACGACAGAATAAGAAAGTATCGTATTACCAAACGCTGATTAGTGCCAAAAAATCAGCATCTAATTATCAAATAAATATCATTTTCCGGCCAAGTGCTGAGGCCGTTTGTGATTGCGGTCAGGACCACGCGGTATCATAGGCACCCACTATTTGATCAACCATTGACAGATGAAACGACCGCACCCGGTGGGTACTCGATCAACCGGGCATTCGAGATCGTTTGATAACAATACCCCCCATGCCCACTGCGATTATTTTTGATACCGAAGCCACGGGCATCGTCGATCCCGTCATCATTGAAGCGGCGTGGATTGCTGTTGATAGCTTGGCGCCATTCGCACTTGGCGAGACTTTCCATCAACGCTACCAACCCGGCAAACCCATAAGCCTGGGTGCGCTGGCTACCCACCACATCTTGGATGAGGAGCTGGTCGATTGCCCACCGTCCACCAGCTTCCGTCTGCCGAATGGTCTGCACTACCTGATTGGTCACAACATTGATTTCGACTGGCAGGCCATTGGTCAACCCGAGGTCAGACGCATCTGCACGCTGGCACTGGCGCGGCGTGCCTGGCCGGAAGTGGATTCACATAGCCAGAGTGCGCTGCTCTATTTTCTCGATCGCGAAACCGCCAGAGAACGCCTGCGGCACGCTCACTCGGCTGAGGCAGATGTGCGTATCTGCGGCACGATTCTTGATCACTTGTGCCAGCATATGCGGATTGCGTCTTTGGAAGCGCTGTGGGAGGCGTCGGAGCAGGCTCGTCTGCCCACCCACATGAGCTTTGGTAAACACAAGGGTGTGCCGCTATCCGAGGTGCCGAAGGATTATGTGCGCTGGTTGCTGGATCAGCCCAATGTAGATCCTTATCTGCGTCAGGCATTCGCGGCATTGAGCACAAAAAAGGCCTAAGGATTTCTGAATCAAACCTCGGCTTATGACCCACCAGCGAAACAACACCATGCAAAGACGACAGATACTACGATGGACCTGTGGCTTGGTGGGTGCTAGCGCATCCATACCAGCGCTGGTGCACGCGACGCGCGGCGAACTGGTCTGGCGTGAGCGCGCGCTGCTGGGTTTTGGCACGACGCTCTGGATCAAAGCCGCGCATGCCGATACCGAGCGTGTGGAGATCGCACTGGATGCGGCGGTACGTGCGATTCGTGATGTCGAACGTCAGATGAGCCTGTTCGATCCCGAGAGTTCACTGCAACGGCTCAATGCACGCGGCATTCTGACGCGCCCAGAACCCGCCCTGCTTGAGGTGGTCTCACTGGCAAAACAGATCGCACGCCGGAGCGGCGGCAGCTTTGACGTCACCATGCAAGCGTTGTGGCTGGCTTGGGAAGAAGCGGCGCGGCAAGGCGAGTTGCCCTCTGAGCGTGCGCTGAGACTGGCGCGCCAACGCGTCAACTGGCGGGCGCTGGAAATATCGACCGACAGGCTGCGACTCAATGTTCGGGGGATGCAGCTCTCACTCAACGGTATCGCGCAGGGCTATGCCGCGGACCGGGCCAGAGCGGCTCTGATGGCGCACGGAATCGCGCACGCGATGATCGATGCCGGTGAAACCGCAGTGCTGGGTGAGGCACCGGGCGGGCACCCGTGGGCATTCGGCATTGAAGATGCCGTGGTCAAACAGCCGCGTGCCAACGCGCCGCAAATTGAACGCCAGATACCCATCGTGCGCAGTGCGGGCCGCGCTATCGCGACCTCATCCGACGCGCACACCAGATTCAGTGCAGATCATCGGCACCATCACATACTTGATCCTCGCACGGGCTATTCGCCGACCTATTGGGCTTCGGTCACCGTGATCGCATCACGGTGTGTCGTGGCCGATGCACTGACCAAGGTATTTTTCATGCTGCCGCCATCACAGGTACTACCGAGGGCACGCGTGTGGGATGTGGATGTCGTTGTGCAGGACAAGGCTGGACAATGGCGTGCAACACCTGGCGCACATGCCCGCCTGCCAATGGTGTGAATGCGACACGCCGCCCCTAGCGACCAACCGGGGTGGTGGCTTTGTCGGAAGGTCTGCTCAGAGATGCGTGCTGTCTTGCGGCGCGTGCGGTGCGTCTTCCGAACCAGACTCATGAGTGGACGATGCTGATTCAGCTGGCGACGAGGCATGATCCTGCGCTTGTTCCAGTCTGGCCTCCATGGCATCGACCACTGAATCGCTGACTGGCGTGGGAGTTTTTGCTCGCTGGGCTTTTTTTGTCATTGCATACTCCTGATTATTAGTATTTTTGCATTGATCACGCGACCGCGCTTACCGCCATTATAAGCACATGACCATGACTTTACAGTGACCTATTTGGCCCGCGCACAGCATGAATGAATCAAGGTGTGAACGGCGGAGTAAAAGGGAACCAGTTAGCGGCGGCGTAACCGGGTACCGGTCCCAAGCCTATCCTGAGATCTTAGGGAAGCGCCGAACAAAT
>SYFN01000221.1 GCA_005800405.1 Burkholderiales bacterium | reverse complement strand
CCCACGCATCAGCCCATCGAGCATGCCGCCAGCCTGCGCCTGATTCCGGGCCTCGACCTCTGGCGGCCCTGTGATGGTCTGGAAACCGCTGTGGCGTGGACTTGTTCCATCGAGCGCCAGGATGGACCGTCGGCGCTGATGCTCTCCCGCCAGAATCTGCCTCAGGTCACCGGTGCGATAGATCCTTCAACGATCGCCAAAGGGGGTTACTTGCTTTCCGATTGTGATGGTTCGCCAGAAGCCGTGCTCATTGCGACGGGCTCTGAAGTAATGCTGGCTATCGAAGCCCAGCAAACGCTCAAGGCGCAGGACAGGCAGGTGCGCGTAGTTTCCATGCCATGCACGGCGCGCTTTGACGCGCAATCCATCGGTTATCAGCAGCAAGTTTTACCGGAGGGCGTGCGTCGCATCGCCATCGAAGCGGGTCATCCGGATTATTGGCGAAAGTATGTGGGTCTGTCCGGTGACATTATCGGCATCGCGCGTTTTGACGAATCTGCGCCTGCAGCGCAGGTGTATGACACCCTGGGTATCACCAGCGCGCAAATTGTTGCGGCTGTCTGAGGAGAAAAAATGGCACTCGTTATGTATGACCTGGATGGCACACTGCTCGATACCGCAGGTGAAATCGCGCAAGCCGTCAATCTCACGCTCGCCGAGTTTAATCACGGTAGCGTGAGCGAAGATGAAGTACGCAGCTGGATAGGCCACGGTACCGGTTGGCTGATAAAAACCGCCTGGCAGCATACCCAGGGTCCCGATGTTGAACCCTGGGACGATGTGATGGCACGTTTCATTCATCACTATGAAGCAACCGCCGGTACCACCGGTACCGCTTTTCCGCATGTACTTGAGACACTGCGAAAAGCACGCGACTATGGTGTCAAGCAGGCGATTGTCACCAATAAAGAGCGTCGTTTCACCGACCGCGTTCTGGAAAAGCACGGATTGCACAATGCATTTGAGCTGGTCATCTGCGGCGACTCGCTCGCAGTAAAAAAACCCAACCGCGGTGTCATTGATCACTGCCTCGCTACACTTGGCGCCACGCAGGGCGAATCCTTGTTCCTTGGCGATTCAGAGATCGATGTCTTGACCGCCAAGGCGGCCGGTGTTGTCTGCTGGGCCGTACCCTATGGTTACAACATGGGCCGCCCCATTGCCGATGCAATGCCGGACCGCATCGTACCCGACATTCGCGAAGTGCCGAATTATTTCCGGCATCTCTGACACCGACCCCCACCAAACTAAAAAGCGGTCACGAAATGCGTTTCGCGAAGCGTCGTGGTCGCCGGCAAGCCAGCTGCGGCACCGGCAACATTTTGTCGCAGCGCTAAAAATATTTTCGGAGAACACACGATGGCATTAATCTCGCTAAGACAGTTGCTTGACCACGCGGCCGAACATCACTACGGCCTGCCAGCCTTTAACGTCAACAACATGGAGCAGATTCACGCAATCATGCAGGCTGCCGCTGAATGCGACAGCCCGGTGATTCTTCAAGCGTCCGCTGGTGCGCGCAAGTATGCGGGTGAGCCTTTTCTTCGCAAATTGGTTGAGGCAGCGCTTGAGCAATATCCCGATATCCCGGTCTGCATGCACCAGGATCATGGTGCGTCACCGGCCGTGTGTCAGGGATCCATACGCAGCGGCTTTTCCAGCGTAATGATGGATGGCTCGCTCAAAGAGGATGCAAAAACACCCGCTGACTATGATTACAACGTCAATGTCACACGCCGCGTCGTCGAGATGGCGCATGCGGTTGGCGTGTCTGTCGAAGGCGAATTAGGTTGTCTGGGCTCGCTGGAGACAGGCCAGGCGGGTGAAGAAGATGGCGTGGGTGCCGAGGGTACGCTGGATCATTCGCAGCTGTTGACCGACCCGGACGAGGCCGCTCAATTTGTTGCGGCCACCGATGTCGATGCGCTGGCGATTGCCATCGGTACCAGTCACGGCGCGTACAAATTCAGTCGTCCGCCAACCGGCGACATTCTGGCGATTGATCGCATCAAGGCGATCAATCAACGCATCCCGAACACTCACCTTGTCATGCACGGTTCATCAAGCGTGCCGCAGGAATATCTGACGATGATTCGCCAGTATGGCGGCGATATCAAGGAAACCTACGGTGTACCTGTATCAGAAATTGTCGAGGGCATTAAGCTCGGCGTGCGCAAGTTCAACATCGAGACGGATATCCGACTGGCGAGTACGGCTGCGATGCGCAAGACCATGGCAGAAAAACCCGACGAGTTTGATCCGCGCGCCTTTCTCAAGGCGGCAACCGCTGCAGCGAAGTCCGTTGTTCGCGATCGTTTCGAAGCCTTTGGCTGTGCCGGCAAGGCCTCACGAATCAAGCCGATGACCATGGACCAGATGGCTAGCCTGTATCAAAAGGGGTCATTGCGCGCGCAGGTACACTGAGCATGATCCAGGTAGATCAGTATCGCTGTGTGCTGTTTGACGTCGACGGCACCATTGCCGAGACCGAGGGACATGCCCATCTGCCTGCCTTTAATCGGGCGCTGGAAGAAGCCGGATTACCCTGGCGCTGGACGACAGCGGACTACAAGCGATTGCTCAAAACCACGGGAGGCTTCGAGCGTTTGTTGCGTTTTGCTACCGAGAGTGGTCATGATGCAGAGGCTCTGCGTGAACAGCTTGCGCTGGTGCATAAAAACAAGAATCGTCATTTCGCTGCGATCATGGCCTCCGGCGCAGTGGCGCCGCGCGCGGGTTTTCGTGAGCTGGTGACGCATCTGGCCCGCCAGAATATCCGCTGGGGCGTGGTGACCACCACCAGCCGCGGTAACTGGGACGCTTTGTGGACTTATTCACTGGCACCCCTTGGCTTGCCGGCCCCGGATGTGATTGTGTGCGGTGAAGATGTCGCGGCTAAAAAACCGGACCCGGAAGCCTATCTGCTTGCACTCAAACGCTTGAAGATGACGTCTACGCAATGCTGTGCGATTGAAGATTCACGCAATGGTTTGCTCGCAGCCCGTGCCGCCGATCTTGAGGTTGCCATCGTGCGCAGTGAATTTTTTGCTGATGAAAATTTTGACGAGGCAAGGCAGGTAGTTGATGAACTGTCAATGCTAGCGAGGTACTAATTCAATAAATGCGTCAACTTTTATTGGAAGAACAATGGCATCACGGCCTTGATGTTATGGATTCCCGTGTCGCACAGCTGCGCTGGCTCGCCAGAAAATGAGGCCTCATTCAGCGTCTATCCAGTCTGAATTTGGGCTACAAGCGCTGGAAAACCTCATCCTCGCGCAACGCTAGTTTAGAAAGCATCATGTTCTAGACAAAGCCCTGGAGGAAACTCTGGGGTGGTTCAATACCGCTCAGATCAAACGGCATAGGGCGGATTCCCGGACTACCGTCGTCATCCCAAACCTCACAGCGAGTGACAGCGGTATGAAAAGCGCGATGGACACGTTCGGAGCGGGTGGAAGGATTGTTTTCAATTTTGACCTTGGACATCACGAAGTCATCCGGAAAGCAGGCTTCATGAACCATCGGTACGGCAGCGTCAACAATGGTAATGATGCCGTTTTCTGTCAGATGATTATTCTGTAAATCCAGATAGCGCAAGCAACGATTCTGTTCCAGGGCGTCTTGTATTCCCACGGCCGTATTGTCATTGAAGTCAGTCTGTTCAAGGAAAAGATGAGACATTGGCCCGAGGTTTTAAAACAGTCTGATCAATGCAGGCGATGGTTCACCACCTTCGCAAAGCTTATTTTTTCTTAAGTCCAGGTGATAAATTACCGGACTTGTTTCCATGACGTCCACCAACTGATTCAGTTCGGCTGGTCCTATACCGCTCGAAGAGAGATCAAGGATGACCTGACAATGTGAGGGTATTTCTTGCAGCGCTTTTAAAACTTCGGCAAAGCGATCCGTACCGATACCTCCCGCCAGGAGTTTTACCGGTTTGTGCAGATTGTATTTTTTCAGGTCACCAATTGTTCAATCATCCGAGAAAAAGCTTTTATGTTTTTCGCGGATGGATTCATTTTCGCTGAAAGATTTGGTGCCGAATCCCTCCAAAGTACGGATATTTTCGTCTGTCCAAAATACGGCATAGAACGGAAATCCCAAGCCGGCGCAGCGCGATAACCCCGAGAAGTCGTTATTGGGCTCGACCAAGCCACCCGACGAACAGGTTTCCATCATTTTCCTCGATGCGACAAAATCATGGCGAAGTTTTTCCGCGTTCTTGATCAGTGATTGAGCATTGCTCCGCCACTCTTGTATTTGTTGTTCAGTCGGCGACGCTGCTCGAGAGGGATTTGCCAAGTTGGACGATCGTGTTTTTGGCGCAATGGCATGCTTGGAGGAACCGACAATCTTTTCTTGTACGTTGAGCCATGTTTTTTTGATTTTTTCTGTGACGCCGCGTCGGGTTTTTTCTGTCGTAGCGGTACTGGCGCTCTCTTTAGAATGAACCGCGGTCGAACGTTCAACGGGCGTGATACGTGGCTTTTTACCAGCGTTCGTCGATTCGTCCGTTCCTTTTTTCTTTGATTTTTTCTTGGGCTCGCTGGTATCCGACGGGTTGCTTTCCCTAGCGGTTAGGCCCTTGGCAGGTGTAGATGGAATTCGGTCGGCCATGCGTGATCTTCCCAAGCTTGAACAAGTAAAAGCGTTTCTGAAATGAATCAAGATGGATGGGTAGTGACGTTTCCTTTTTTAAGGTTTCGGCCGTTTGCGACAATGGCTTATCACGAGGATATTTCGTGTCCTCGCAAACACACGCAAGTCAGGTGGGACGATCTCTACTCGGTCAGGATATGGCTAGGGGAATGCGCGAAGGCAGCAGCGGAGTTGGTGTGCGCCGGGTCTGGACAGCCGTGATCACCTGCCGGATTGGGCAAGGCGCAGCGCGAGCGGACCGGTCAGAAAGGTGGATTCAGGCGTACGATGGTCAGATTCAAATACGCAGCCACGCTCACCCAGGCAAGGTAGGGCAGCATCAGCAGACTGGATCTCGGTGAGTAACGCAAAGGCAGCAGTATCAGCGGCACGATCGACAGCCACAAAGCGATCACTTCAATCAGTGCGAGATCGGGACGCTGAATCTTGAAGAACAGCAGGCTCCACAACAAATTCAACCCACAGTTGATCAGCAGTGCGCCCAGAAAATAGCGTTGCTGATCCGCGTTACCCAAACGCCAGGCACGCACGCCGGCAATGCCCGTGGTGATGTAGATCAGCGTCCAGATCGGGCCGAAAGCCCAGTCCGGTGGTTGCCAGGCGGGCTTGATCAGGCTGTTGTACCACGGGCCAATCCCCGTTGCTGCGCCGCCAATACCTCCCACCAGACTCGCGAGCAGGAAGGCAATCAGTATCGGTTTTTTGCTGCTGTGCGCGGCTTGATTCACACCTTCGCCAATCCAAGTAAATGCGCCATGTCCTTGAAGAAGATTTTCACATGGGCGAGCGGTTTTGCGCGTACCAGCTCTTTGTTCATGTACGAATCGAAGGTGAGTTTCTGCACATCCTTGTCTTTGCACATACTGACAAAGCGCTCGCGACGTTTGTCGCTGGAGTACCAGAAATATTGCATGATGCCCAGCACCCAAAAAACTTTACCGTGATTTTTCATGAAGCGCTTGCGAGCCTTGGCTAGGCAGCGCGCGTCACCTGTGACCAGCAATTCTTCAGCGGCATCGGCAGCAAGTCGCCCGCCCAGCATCGCGTAATAGATGCCTTCACCCGAGGCCGGCGCGACCACGCCCGCCGCATCACCGGCCAGCACCACATCACGTCCATTGTCCCAGCGCCGGAGTGGTTTCATTGGCAGTGGCGCACCTTCGCGGCGCACTGTCTTGGCATACTCCAGACCGGCCGCTGCGCGCAAGGAGGTGGTCGCATTGCGAAGAGAAAAGCCCTTGTCGGCGCTGCCAGTGCCAATCGAGAGTGTGCCTCCGTGCGGGAATACCCAGCCATAGAAGTCGGGTGACAGATGTCCCTGATAAAAAACATCACAGCGGGTGCCGTCGTAGTCAGAGGGGTTGACTTCCGGCGCTTCCACGATCTCATGGTAGGCGAACACATATTTGGTTTTTTCGGCACCGGGTACGGTCTGCTGTGCCACCGCCGAGCGTGCGCCATCGGCACCGATGATGCTGCGTGCGCGCACCGTATGGCGCGCGTTTTCGGCGCCATCCTGAAAGATCACTGTACTCATGCCATCGTCATCCATACCCACCCGCTCGAAGCGGGCGTTACGGCGAACAGCGCCGGCGGCAGCAGCGCGTTCGCGCAGCCACTCATCGAAATGTTCGCGATCGACCATGCCGACAAAACCGCCTTCGATGGAGATATCCACTTTGGTATTTGAGGGCGCAATCATGCGCGCCGAGCGCGCCTTGGCGACCAGCAGGTGATCTGGAATATCGAAGTCACGAATGGCGCGTGGCGGTATAGCGCCGCCGCAAGGTTTGATGCGACCCGCGCGATCCAGCAGCAGCACGCGTCGCCCGCGTCTTGCAAGATCATGGGCTGCCGTGGCGCCAGCGGGACCGCCGCCAACGATGACGACATCAAATTGTTCGTGGTTTGACATGCGCTTCCCCTTCGCGGCGTCGTTACTGCTTCATGAGAATGAAGGTTGCGCCACGCGAGTGGACTGCTGCTCGCACTGATGCTCCGTCATCGGAATGCGTGACGCCAACAGCGCCGACGCTACAAACAAGAGGGCTTCACCGGCGAACACCGTGCCGTAGGCAACGCCGGAGGAGGGCAGGATCCAATGCGCCAGATCACTGGCAGCCGTCCCCAGCAATCCGCCAAAGCCAAACGCAATCGCCTGAGCCGCGCCCCACAGACCCATCCGCACGCCTTCGCATGCAGAACGGCCTTCGGTAGCCAGACGCATCATCTGGCCAATCGCTGCGACCGAAAATGCGCCGTTGGCTACGCCCATCAAAAATACATTTGCTTTGAGGGGCCACGGTGGGCCCACATGGCCGACCACGGCAAGGCCCGCAAGGGCGATCGCCGACGCAATGCAGCCACCCACGCACCAGAGCCGTAGCGAGCCCGCGCGACCGTGGGCGAACTTGCTGCCGACCAGCGCAACGAGTAACATGCCGATCAATACGCCGCTATGCTGCACACCGGAGAGACTCGTAGATTCGCCAGGCGTGAATCCGAACACCGTACCGGCAAAAGGTTCGAGAATCAGATCCTGTGCGCTGTAGGCCAGCATGGAAATGAAAATAAAGATCGTGAACTGACGCGCTGCCGGTTCATGCCACACATCGGCCAGTGCGGTGCGAAAGGGCACGATTTGCGATGCATCCGGTCTCATGATCTCGTCGCCCGGATCGTGCTCCAGCCGGAACAAGGCGATCAGTGTGATGATCATGGCGCCCGTACATACCGTCAGCGTGACGCCGAGTAGTCGCGTGGGTGAATAAGGATCAAGCAACTGACCTGCACAACCGGCCGTCACCGCAAAGCCAACGATCATCATCAGCCAAACGGTGGTCGCGGCTGCTGCGCGCTTTTCGCTTTGCACGCGCATAGCCAGCAAAACGAGCAGTGACGTGCCGGCAGCACCGACGCCCAGTCCGATCATGACAAACCCTGCAATTGCGAGAATGACGCCGAGCACGGGTGAGCTCGTCATCCACAGGGTTGCGGCTGTTGCGCAAAGTGCGCCCAACGCCAGCAGCGTCATGCCACCAATGATCCAGGGGGTGCGGCGTGCACCCTGATCCGAACCGTGGCCCATGCGCGGACGTGATATCTGGACCATGTAATGCAGTGCTACCAGTGCGCCGGGCAAGATGGCTGGCAGCATCAATTCAACGACCATGATGCGATTGAGTGTCGATGTCATCAACACCACGATTGCGCCCAGCGAGGCTTGCACCATACCCAGCCTGATGATTTGCGCCCACCCAAAATATGAGGGAATCATGCTTATCCTCCGTTCATTCGCAACCCGAAGGCTGCCACCATCATGCCGGCCACCAGCAACGGCACACCAAACGCTGACATCCGTAGCGCGCGCTCAATGGGTGATGCGATAAAGAATCCCATCAGTCGGGATTGACCAAACATCAGGCCGACGATGGCAAGGGCATGCCAGGGTTTTTCCCATTCGACGAGCAAGAACACCACCACAAACTGCGGCAGCAGCATGATCCACGATGAGGTGATTGCAGCCAGCCTCACGCCGAGCAGGACGGGAAGCGAATCAATGCCCATCTGGCGATCGCCTTCAACGGACTTGAAATCATTG
>SYFN01000020.1 GCA_005800405.1 Burkholderiales bacterium | reverse complement strand
GAATAATAAAAAAGTAATATTATTCTCACTCAATCTGGATCAGTTTTAAAACGCAGGTCAGTTCGACCTTGAGTTTACGGCTTGTTGCCTCGCTACAGGGCTCATCTGACTGAGTGCCTAATTTTACATAATACAAATTATGCGCCTTATATGGATAGGTGAGCCCGGTGAATTGGGTGCGCGCTTGCACACACTACCTGGGCACCCAGCCACCACATACGGGGAAAATTTGCCCGACAAAACAGTCCGCATGTGGGCTGGCCAGATAGGCAACAAACATCGCGTCTTCGCGGGCGCTGACCAGCCGGCCCAAAGGCACCTCTCGGCTTAATCTCTCCTTGAATGCAGGATTGGCCTGCACCTCAGGCGGAAAATACGTTGGGTTATCGACAAAGTTCTGGGCAATCGCATTGACTTGTATGCCTGAGCGCCCGAGCTCGACCCCGACTGATTGGATATAAGCCAACTGCGCGCCACGTGCAGCACTGTAAGTCGATGCTCGTTTGATTCCACGCAGCGCGGATGCGCTGCCTATGAGAATAATTTTTCCGGTGCCTTTGGCGTGCATCTGCGGTAACACCGCACGAACCAACCGTGGTAAAGGGTCGACCATGCGCGCGAAGGCATGGCGCCATTCATCCTCACCCACATCTGCTGCAGGCGTTGCCGGTGCGGGGACCCCCAAATTGGCAATCAGGATGTCAATTTCGCCAGCCTCAGCGACGAGCGCCGCCGGTCGACCGATCTCCTCAAGCGAACCGTCATCGGCGAAAACGTTGGCGCCAAGCTCGCGGAAAACTTCCGCCAGCACAGGTCCCATGAATTCATTTGCCTGAATAATGAGTACGCGCTTACCTGAAAAGTCCAATGGGTTCATGTCTGTTCTGGTGATAAGAAAAATCAAGATGGTTAGAGGTTCCTGGCATTACCGGCAGGCTGGCGTCGATGATATCTCATCCCTTTGCGTGAACTCACCATGCCAGCGCTCACAAGTCAGTAGGATCATCTTCCCTAGAGAAAACCTGCGGCCATAGGATGAAAATTCTCGTTGCGCACAACCGCTATCTGTATCGGGGTGGCGAGGATACGGTGGTCGATGCTGAAGTCAATCTGCTCAGGCAGCATGGTCATCAAGTGTGGGTATACAGCCGCGACAACGCGGAAATCCAGTATCTGACACCCTTCGAAGCAGCAAAAACAAGCTTGTGGTCCAGGCAAACGGCGCAGGAGCTGCAGAAAATCCATCAGCAGTTTTCACCGGATTTGATTCATGCGCACAATACCTTTCCGCTGATTTCACCCTCGATCTACGGCGTCGCGCAAAAGCTCAGGATTCCTGTCGTACAGACCCTTCACAATTTTCGGCTGGTGTATCCCCAGGCGATGCTGCTGCGCGAGGGTAAGCACTGGGAGGCCTGCGTGGGCAAGCTGCCTTGGCGAGTCGTCATCCATCAGTGTTACCGGCAGTCCTTGTCGCAAACAGCGCTGACGTCGACCATGCTAACGCTGCAACGCTTGAAGGGCGTCTGGGATAAGCAAATCAGTCTTTTCATTGTACTCAATCAGCTATGTCGCGAGATCTTTGCGCGCGGAGGTCTGCCAATGGACAAGCTTCGTATCAAACCTAATTTTGTGGAATCGCACCGAGAGCCGCAATGGCAGCATCGCCGTGGTGGCCTGTTTATAGGGCGCCTGTCGGCTGAAAAAGGTATCGACGTACTCGACTCATGTGATCGATGTCTTTTGCAAAGGGCCACTGCAGGCCTTGGTTGAAGCCTCACCCCGTTTGCGCTATGGTGGTTTTCAGCCCTCAGACATACTGCACCAGAAGCTCAACGAAGCAGCTTATTTGGTCATGCTCAGCACAGACGTTGAAAGTTTTGGTTTGATTGCGATCGAAGCCTTCGCGTGTGGCACGCCAGTGATTGCTACCCGCGATGGTGGCTTGCGTGAACTCATCCATCATGGTCAGAACGGTTTGCTGGTGCCTCCCAATGATGCAAGCGCATTGGCATCAGCAATTGCGTATGCCGAATCGCACCCAAATCATATGCGCCGTATGGGTATGGCCGCGCGCAAGAACTATCTCACCTCTTACACGCCCGAGCGCAATTATGAGCAGCTAATACAGATCTACCATGAGGCGCTGCACCCTGCTCCCCTGCCCCAGATAACTAACCTGACCCATGCTGAAACTCGCCATCGTCGTCAATGAACTACCACCCTGCCGTATTCCTGTTTTCAATCTGATCGCCCGGAACCCTTCGATCAGCCTGCAAGTGATTTTCTGCTGTCGTCGCGAGCCCAATCACCTCTGGGATCTGCCGCCTGTCGCATTCGATCATGTATTTCTGCGCGAAAGCATAAGAACGGTGCAGGGTCGCTACATCCATAATAATCCTGATGTATTGGTAGCTCTGTCGCGTTTCAGGCCTGATGTGGTGTTGGGTAATGGTTTCAACCCCACGCATCTTTATGCGTTTGCATGGACACGTCTGATGAGGCGTGCGTATATCGCGATGACGGATGGCACAATGCAATCAGAACAATCATTGAGCAACTTGCATGTACGTCTGCGTCGCTACGTTTATCAGCGTGCCGGTGCTTTTGTGGCGGCTAGTCAGGGGGGATTGGCGCTCTATCGAAGCTACAAGGTACCCGCTGCACGCTGTTTTCGATCATGCCTTGCCGTTGATAACGCTCGCTTTCATCCTCAAGATGTCAAGACCAAGAAAAAATGGGATTTCGTTTTTTCGGGACGACTTGAAGCTGGCAAGCAGCCTGAATTTGCGATGGACGTTGCGTTGCAATGTGCACAAAGAATTGGCCGTCGACTGACCATGCTTTACGTAGGATTGGGCAGTGAAGACGCTGCACTGCGCACGCTTGCGGAGAAACGGAATCAACAGCTCTCCATACGTTTCCACGGCTTTGCCAGTCAAGGTGAGCTGCCCGAGTTATACCGCCCTGCGAAGATTTTTCTTTTTCCCACTCGCGCCGATGTCTGGGGGGTGGTAGCAAACGAAGCCTGTGCCGCTGGCTTGCCTGTGATTGTTTCTCCACATGTCGGGGTGGCCGATGAGCTGGTCGTCGACGGACACAATGGCTACGTACGACCACTGAACACTCAGGCATGGGCAGACTGCGCTCTCGACCTGTTGGAAAATTCAGATCGATTACGAGCGATGGGTGAGCGTTCCTTGTTACTGGTCAAGCCGTATTGCTTCGAATCGGCTGCCGAGGGCATCATCGACGCCGCCATCGCAGCACATGAAGTCTTTTCCGGCTACGCTTCGGTGAGCCGACCCGTCTGATAGTCACGAATCGCCTGCTCGATCTCAGCCACGGTATTCATAACGAACGAGCCATACTGAACAACAGGCTCGCCCAAATGTCTACCCGACAACAACAAGAAGCGTGCCCCCTCATCATCCGCGACAAATTCAACAAAGTCACCATCAGTAAGTATCGCTGCACTGTGAGTCGCCACCAGCATGTCACTACCTGCGAACCGCACATTACCCTCAAAGAGATAAGCCATAGCATTGTGACCTCGCGTCATGCGCTCACTGAAGGTGGCCCCGGCAGGCAGGGCGACATCAAGGTACAAGGGTTCTGTGGTCAAGCCGTTGATGGCTCCCGCCAGCATGACGTCACCTGTTTGCAAATGACCAGCTATCACCTTGACTTGACCGCCCTCCGGCAAAGTATGCACTGGAATTTCCTCGAGTGGAATGTCGCGGAAGCCCGCTGGTTTCATCTTCTCTTTTGCGGGTAAATTGATCCATAACTGAAAGCCACGCATGCACCCTTT
>SYFN01000220.1 GCA_005800405.1 Burkholderiales bacterium | reverse complement strand
GTCAGCATGTGCGCGGCATCGGCGTGACCTTGTTCATCAACTGGCTGGTGAAGCCTTTCTCGATGGCGCTGCTGGGCTGGCTATTCATTCGTCATTGGTTCGCACCACTGCTACCGGCTGATCAAATCGACAGCTACATTGCCGGTCTGATTCTCCTGGCTGCAGCGCCTTGTACCGCAATGATATTCGTCTGGAGCCGCTTGTCGAATGGCGATCCGCTATTCACGCTGTCGCAAGTCGCGCTGAATGACACCATCATGGTGTTTGCCTTTGCGCCACTGGTTGGCTTGTTGCTCGGTCTCTCAGCGATCATCGTGCCCTGGGATACGCTGGTGACATCCGTCGTGCTGTACATCGTGATACCCGTGATACTTGCCCAGCTATGGCGACGTCACTTGCTGCGACGTGGCCAGGAGGCTTTCGAGACAGCCTTGGAAAAAATCGGGCCATGGTCCATTGCCGCACTGCTGTTGACGCTGGTGCTGCTGTTCGCATTTCAGGGCCAGGCCATCATTCGACAGCCGCTGGTGATTGCACTGCTGGCCGTACCGATTCTGATTCAGGTGTTTTTCAATTCGGCACTGGCTTACTGGCTGAATCGCAAGCTGGGCGAATCACACAGCGTGGCCTGCCCCTCTGCACTGATCGGTGCATCGAATTTTTTTGAGCTGGCAGTCGCCGCTGCGATCAGTCTGTTTGGTTTTGAATCTGGCGCCGCGCTGGCGACCGTCGTAGGTGTACTGATTGAAGTCCCGGTCATGCTCCTGGTAGTTCGCATCGTCAACCGTACCGGCAACTGGTATGAGCAAGGTGCGCCTGCAGTGACGACATCCGAAGCAGCAGGGCCGTAAACGGCAGATGAGGTTGTTCAGGCCAGCTCAACGCGCGAGAGCGCCGGAAACTGCATGGTAAAGGTGCTGCCCTTGCCGGCTTCTGATTCGATGCGCAGCTGCGCATTATGGCGAACCAGCACGTGCTTGACGATGGCCAGTCCCAGACCGGTACCCTGCGTTTCACGCGACCTGCCTTTATCAACACGATAGAAACGCTCGGTTAGTCGTGCAATATGCTCGGGGTTGAGACCGATGCCGGTATCGCTCACCGAGCAGCATGGGCCGTGTTCGTTTTCAAACCAGCGTATCCTGATCTCACCACCGTCCGGTGTATAGCGCACGGCATTGGACACCAGATTTCCGATGGCACTGCGCAGCTCGTCCTGACTACCTTTGAGTCGCGGCCCATTGAACTCCAGACTAACTTTGTGTCTGCCGGCAGATAAAGCCTCGCCTTCGGCGCGTACCTGCTCCAGCAGGCTGTGCATGTCGAGCGCTTCTTCACGCACCGGATAATCCAGCGACTCCAGGCGGGTGAGTACCAGCATGTCATCCACCAGGTTTTGCATGCGCTGTCCCTGATCGACCATGAGCGCCAGATGCCGGGCGCGCGTCTTCGGATCAAGATCAGGCTGCGTATGAGCAATTTCAAGAAAGCCGTTGATAACGGTCAGCGGCGTGCGTAATTCATGCGAGGCATTCGCGATGAAATCCCGACGCATCTGTTCGATTCTGTCCATATCCGTCACATCATGCGTGACCAGAATCTGGCGCCGGTTTTCGAAGGGGATGAGACGAACAATCAGCCTGCGCTCATCCAGTTTCAAGGTGAGTGGCTCATCATAACGACCTAGAATGATGTAGTCGATGAATTCAGGGCTGCGTACCAGATTGGTCACGCGCATGCCTTTGTCAGTCGCCATGCTGAGCCCGAGATGCTGCTCTGCGACGGGATTGCACCATTCCAGGAAAAGCACATCATCCATGATGACCACGCCATCCGGCAGCTGACTCATCGCCTGCCGGAAGCGCGATAACCACTCGGCCAGCTCATTACGACTGCGCTCATCATCACGACGCAAACGGTAGAGTTTGGCGAAGATCTCCGTCCAGGATCCCCAGCCATCGCCAAGACGAACTTCCTCAGGCTGATCCAGCCACAGCGACAGCTGGTACATATATCGCAGCTGCATGATCACCAACAGCGTGAGGACAACAAATGAGATGGCAAGTCCGATGGTGAAATCCCACAAGTACCAACCGGCCAGTCCGGCACCCCAGACCAGCATGAATCGAACGAGTACGGGAATCCAGAACAGCGAGCGCGGCGTCATGCAAAAATGGAATTATTTTTCGGAAAGCATGTAGCCTACACTACGAACGGTCTTGATGAGGAAATCGGCTCGACCGAGCGCCTTGCGCAAGCGCAGGATATGGACATCCACCGTTCTTTCTTCCAGCACGGCATGATCGCCCCAGACTTTGTCCAGCAGCTGACCACGGGTAAAGACACGCTCTGGATGCGCGATCAGGAATCTGAGCAACTTGAATTCCGCATGGCCAATTTCTACAGGCTCATCATCGATGCTGACACGACAGCTGACCGGGTCCAAAGTCAGGGGCCCGGCCCTCATCGCGAGCTCGGCATGTTCCGGCATTTTGCGGCGTATGAGGGCTTTGATGCGCGCGGTCAGCTCACGCGGAGAAAAAGGTTTGGTGATGTAATCATCAGCGCCCTGGTCAAGTCCTGCGACCTTATCCTCTTCCATGCTTTTTGCAGTCAGCATGATCACGGGCAAGGTATTGAAATGACGGTCGCCGCGTATACGAGACAATAATTTCAGGCCGGACTGATCAGGCAACATCCAGTCCAGCAAGATCAGCTGGGGACGTTTGTTTTGAAGATAAGTCCAGGCGTCTGCCGTGTTGTGTGCCGCATCGACCGCCCAGCCTGCTCCCTTCAAGGAAAACGTCACCAACTCGACGATAGGAAGCTCGTCTTCAACAATGAGTATGGTGGGTTCGACGATGGCCATGACCTCAGTGAATTGCCATGAGCGACCGATCAGACGGCCGCTTGCTGCGTAGACGCATAATCGGTGTGGCGAATATCCTTGCCTTCAACGATGTAGATCACGTACTCCGCAATATTTTTGGCATGATCACCAATACGCTCAATCGCCTTCGCTACCCACAGGGTGTCTAGCGACGCAGAGATGGTTCGCGGATCTTCCATCATGAAGGTGACAGCGTTACGCATGACCGCCCGATATTCGATATCGATTTCTTCATCACCCAGAATCAAGCGTGTCGCCTGCTTCTCATCCAGGCGCGCGAACGTATCAAGTGCATCGTGTAATTGACGACCTGCAGAAGATGCCATCACACGCACTGTCTCTTCATGTGCGATTGGCACTGCGCCACGCTCATGCAAGGCGCGGGCAGCTCGGGCGATTTTGGTCGCCTCATCACCGATGCGTTCAAGATCCGTAATGATCTTGATCGTGGCCATCACGGTACGCAAATCATTCGCGGCGGGTTGACGTTTGACGATCAGGTGACTGCAGGCGTCATCCAGCTGGACTTCCAGCTTGTTGACTTCTTCATCAGCCGCGATGATGCGCTCGGCTTCCTTGACATCCAGCGTGCGAAAACAAATCATCGCATCATGGAATTGCTTCTCCACGAGACCCCCCATCTGCAGTACCCGCGAGCGGATCGCCTCAAGGTCAAGCTCATATTGTCTGGAAGAGTGTTCGTTTGGCATGGCGGTCTCCGTGGCATCAACCGAAACGACCGGTGATGTAATCCTGCGTTTCTTTTTTGCTGGGGTTCAGAAAAATCTTGTCGGTCTCGCCGAACTCTACCAGTTCTCCCAAGTACATATACGCGGTGAAATCAGAACAGCGTGCCGCCTGCTGCATGTTGTGCGTGAC
>SYFN01000219.1 GCA_005800405.1 Burkholderiales bacterium | reverse complement strand
TTGAATCTGATAACGTTCGGCTTGGCTGAGGTGTGTATAGGTCATGTGCTTCTTCGACTGGCTGGTCAAAAGGCTTTGATACTAATGCACCTCAGCCATCCAACCCGTTAATCAAAGTTGCACTTCGTCCTTGAATTCACCGAATAATTTACAGGCCCGCCTCTCAGAAAAAATGACATCAGAATTCCGAGTATGCTGTGGATTGCCGCTGCCATCGCCATCGCCATCGCCATGGACAGGTGACCTACACAGTTTTTCGGGTTATTTCGATCTTGAGCTGTGCTAACTGAAACTCGTCGCCAGTGCGTCCCCATTGCCACGTACCACACGGCTCGTGTCGCTTTCATATCGCTGCGCTTGGTTCTGGTCCCATAACGGGTATCGACAACCGCATGCGATTCGTCTCCATGCTCCTAGGCGTGCACTCGGGTAGCGTGGTCCGATATCAGGGTGGCAGTTCTCTAAAAATGCTTCGCACCATGTCTGCGCGATAGAATCGCCGTTTTGCGTACTGCCCATGATTCCTGACCTATTTACCGCTGCCATCAAGCCGTCGGCTCTTTCATGGCGCACCGTGCTTCTTCACGGCCTTCAAGCATTGCATGCTGCCGATCCGAACTATCTGCAGACACTTGCAAGCGATGATTTTTTGCCGACGCAGGGCCGTGTGTTTGCTGCTTTTGATCAGCCGTTGGAGGAGGTGCGCTACGTGCTGGTGGGCGAGGGGCCTTATCCTCGTGAAGCGAGTGCGACCGGCGTGTGCTTCATGGATGGCGCGGTCAATGAGCTGTGGTCCGCTCAGGGTCTATCCAAGCCCGTCAATCGTGCGACCTCGCTGCGTAATTTCATGAAAATGCTGATGGTGGCTGATGGTTTGCTCGCGCCAGAAAACACCGGTGGAGAGTCAGTGACGGTGGTGTCCGCGCAGGCGATGTCAGCGGGCTCGGGGTTTATTCAGACCCTGCCAGACCTGCAGCGCAATCTGACTGACCGCGGATTTCTTTTGCTGAACGCCGCGCTGGTATTTCGCCGGCAAGTACCCCCGGTGAAGGAGGCGAAGGCTTGGCGTCCTTTGCTGGCAACCGTGCTCGAAGCATTGGCCGACCGCCCCGGTTTGTCGCCGCCAACGCTCGTGCTGTGGGGCCGGATCGCACAGTGGCTCGAGGATCTGCATGTGGTCAGCCGGCTTCCCTTGTCGACGGCTGAACATCCCTATAACCTGTCTTTTATTCAAAATCAGGCCATGCAGGGCTTGTTCGGCCCCATGCATTTGCTTCGGAGCAAGGATGCCCTGCGCACCTAACGCAGCAACTCGGTGTTTTGTAGAATCTTTCAATTAACGCAACACCCTATTTAGTTCCTTCAAAAGTCAATACCTGACAAATCCAGTCGGCTTTGCTATACTCGACCAAATCGTTCGGGAATACCGGACATCCGTTCGCAGCACCGTTCGTTAATTTGGAGTAAGCCAATGCGTCTGACTACCAAAGGCCGTTTTGCCGTCACTGCGATGATTGATCTGGCCATGCGCCAGCATCATGGGCCAGTGACTCTTGCCGGCATCAGCCAGCGACAGGAGATTTCCTTGTCGTATCTCGAGCAACTGTTCGGAAAATTGCGACGCCATGAAATTGTGGATTCGGTGCGCGGACCGGGAGGTGGTTACAACCTGGCGCGCCGTTCTAAAGACATTACGGTAGCTGACATCATTATTGCCGTTGATGAACCGCTGGATGCGACGCAATGCGGTGGCAAAGAAAACTGCCACGGCGAGCGTGAGGCGTCTGGCGCGCGCTGCATGACCCATGATTTGTGGGCGACGCTCAATGCCAAGATGGTGGATTACCTTGATTCGGTCTCGCTCAAGGATCTGGTCGACCAGCAAAAAGAGAAAGCCGTAGAACAAAAACCCGTCGTCGTGATGCAGCGCTCGCATCAGGCAGCCTGATTTATCGGAGCAAAGAGATGAACGCACCACTGGACCAATCCCTGTTAAAAAGCCTGAAGGCACCGCATTTCCCCATCTACATGGACTATTCGGCGACCACGCCGGTGGATCCACGCGTCGCCGACAAGATGATCCCTTATTTGCGCGAGCAGTTTGGTAACCCTGCATCGCGCAGCCACATGTATGGCTGGTCGGCTGAAAAAGCGGTCGAGGAGGCGCGTGAAGAGGTGGCCAAACTGGTCAATGCCGATCCACGCGAAATCATTTGGACTTCCGGTGCCACTGAGGGTAACAACCTCGCGATCAAAGGTGCGGCGCATTTCTATCAAACCAAAGGTAAGCACGTCATCACGGTAAAGACCGAGCACAAGGCTGTGCTTGATACCGTACGCGAACTTGAGCGTCAGGGATTCGAGGCTACCTACCTTCAGCCGGGTGATGATGGCCTGATCACCGTACAGCAGCTGGCTGACGCGATTCGCTCGGACACTATCCTCGTCTCGGTCATGTGGGTGAACAATGAAATCGGTGTGATTCAGCCTATCGACGAGATTGGTGAACTGTGCCGTAGCAAAGGCATCATTTTTCACTCCGATGCTGCGCAGGCGACCGGCAAGACACCGATTGATCTGGAAAAGACCAAGGTTGATCTGGTTACTTTCACCGCGCACAAGAGCTACGGCCCGAAAGGTATCGGTGCCGTGTATGTGCGCCGCAAGCCTAGGGT
>SYFN01000218.1 GCA_005800405.1 Burkholderiales bacterium | reverse complement strand
GTTGGTGTAGCCGACCAAGGATATCGAGAAAGTCTGGTTCCGTTCGCGGGAACGCCGCTGCGTGTTGCGCTGGCGCTGTAGCTTGTCCAACTTGCCGCGCAATGCCTTGACCCGATCGCCAATCAGCCTTCGGTCGGTCTCCAACTGGGTCTCACCGGGCCCCCGAAGACCAATACCGCCTTTTTGCCGCTCAAGATGGGTCCAGCCGCGTACCAGACGCGTTGCTAAATGCTGCAGCTGAGCCAACTCGACCTGGACCTTACCCTCATGACTTTGGGCGCGCTGGGCGAAGATATCGAGAATAAGACTGGTGCGGTCGATCACGCGTATCTGCAGGAGGCGCTCGAGATTACGTTGCTGCGCCGGTGACAGAGCATGGTTGAAGACAGCGATATCCAGAGACAGATCAGAAACCGTATCTCGTATTTCTTCAGCTTTGCCAGATCCAACGAAAAGCGCGGAGTCCGGCGTTGCGCGCCGGCCGGTCACACTGGCGACCGGCTCGGCACCAGCAGATTTTGACAACAGCGCGAGTTCCTCCAGACTGGCCAGAAAGTCACCCTTGCCAAAATCAACACCTACCAGGACTGCGCGCATGACACCGCCTTGGCAGGAGGGAATGACTTATTCAGCCTCGGACTCCGAATGAAGATTCACCGCACGCGCGGGTACGACGGTGGAAATCGCATGCTTGTAAACCATCTGGGTGACGGTGTTACGAAGCAATACAACATATTGGTCGAAAGATTCCACGTGTCCCTGCAGTTTGATCCCGTTGACCAGATAGATGGAAACTGGAACGTGCTCTTTTCGCAAGACGTTCAAAAATGGGTCTTGTAGCAGTTGCCCTTTGTTACTCATGGAGGCTCCGTTTTTTTGTTAGGTTCGGGAGATGGGGTTGGCGGACCAAAATACAAGCGCCAGAAATCACTGCCTGCCGAGAATGTAATCGATTTTGCCACACACTGGCAAACACCAACGCAGAAAATGTGTGCTATTCCTGCTTGGAAAAAGGGTTTTTTTCTGAGCGCAACTCTATGCGTAGCGGTGTACCAACCAAAGAGAAACTTTCCCGAAAATGTTTCTCCAGATACCGCTTGTAGCTGTCATCAATTGCGTTGAGTGTATTGCCATGAATCACACTGACGGGGGGATTTTGACCACCTTGGTGTGCATAGCGCAGCTTGGGGCGAACCGAGCCTTTACGCCGCGGTTGTTGATGATCCAGTGCCTCTTGCAGAGCACGTGTGAGCTGAGGCGTGGGCAGTTTCACCATGGCGGCAGCATAAGCCGCATCAATTGATTTCATCAAAGGCGAAATGCCTGTACCTTTCAGTGCGGAGATGTAATGGAATTTTGCGAACGACAAAAAGCTCAGCTTACGATCCATTTCGCGCTTGATGTGATCTCGCTCGTCGCTGGTCAATCCATCCCACTTGTTCACGCTAACAACCAGCGCTCTACCAGCCTCAAGAATAAAACCGGCGATATGCGCATCCTGCTCGGAAATATCCTGCTGCGCATCAAGCAAAAGCAGCACGACATTCGCCTCTGAAATGGATTGCAAGGTCTTCACAACAGAAAATTTTTCGATCGCTTCGAAGACCTTTCCTTTGCGGCGTATACCTGCGGTATCAATCAGCGTGTAGTGACGTCCGGAGCGTTCGAATGGAATCTCGATAGAATCTCTTGTGGTGCCGGGCATATCAAAGGCAATCACGCGCTCTTCACCCAACAATGTGTTCACCATCGTTGATTTGCCCACATTGGGACGGCCCACGATGGCAATGCGCACGCCCCGCACGCCGGGTAATTCATCGGCCTCCTCGGTTTTGCCTGCAAGTGCACTATCGAGCGCTTCGTCGACCAAGTCGGCCACGCCATCCCCATGCGCCGCGGAAATTACATAGGGGTCACCCAAACCAAGCTCGTAGAAATCTGCGGAGACCGTGGTGTATTTCATACCCTCGGCTTTGTTAACCACCAGCATGACCCGACGGCCGGATTTACGCAGAAAATCCGTGATGGTCTTGTCATGCGGCGTGAGTCCCTGACGGCTATCGACAATAAAAATCACCACATCCGCCTCGGCTACAGCCTGACGCGTCTGCTTCGCCATTTCATGCAAGATGCCGTCTTTGGCAACAGGTTCGAAGCCACCCGTGTCGATAACGATAAATGGTCGCTGTCCCATGCGACCTTCACCGTAATGACGATCACGCGTCAACCCTGGCAAATCTGCAACCAGCGCATCTCGCGAACGGGTCAGACGATTGAAGAGTGTGGATTTGCCAACGTTAGGGCGGCCGACCAGTGCAATGACCGGCTTCATCGGACATCCTGATGCTTCATGCCTTTGCTGGGGCGCTTATTCGGTTGATATTGCAAGCAAACTTCCATTCTGTGACTGAACAATGAGCGTGGAGCCGGCCACGATAGGCGTCGCGCGGATCGCGCTTCCATCCGTTTGCATGCGTGCCAGCAAGGCACCTTCCTCACGCGAAAAGAAATGCAAGTAACCTTGGCGATCCCCAACAACTACCGCACGACCAAATGACACAGGTGAGGACAGACCGCGCCAGCTAAGCGACGTATTGCGCCACAAACTGCTCCCGGAATCGCGCGCAAAGGCCTGCAAGTTACCGAGCTCATCCGAGGCAAATACGTATCGCTGATCAAGACCCGGGCCTACATCAGCGGATAGTTCCCGCGCCCAGCGTACCGAGCCGTTACCCGCATCGACACAGGCCAGTCGGCCTTGGTAAGCAGCAGCACAAACATCACGCCCCATCAGGGCCGGCATACCGGAGACGTCGGCGACGCGTTCAAGTTCTGTAGCACCACGAGGCTCAGCGATAGGCGCATCCCAGCGCGGCGCACCCGTTTGCGCAGCCAGCGCGAGCAACCGCCCAGCCGGCAACGCAACGAAGGCGATGCCATCATTCATCAAAATACCGGGCGAGGCGCGCAGCGCTAGTGCCGGCGCAGTGCGCTGTACAAACCATCGCCGATTGCCTGACTCAAGATCGTATGCGGCTATGCGATTGTCCATGCTGCGAATGACGACCACACCGCTACCCAGTGCGGGCGGTGACAGTACTTCCGTTGATGCCTGAGCTCTCCAGAGCGGTTTTCCATCAGCGGCAGCAAACGCCAGAATCACGCCATCGGCGCCGACAACGACGAGTACCTTGCCATCCGTACCAACCCCAGCAGTGAGCTCGGTCCCCGCTTTGATCTTCCAGATGAGCTTGCCATCGGCGGCCTCCAGACAGAAGATTTCGCCATCGGCACTCGCGGCATATACGCGCGCGTCGACAACTGCAGGCGCCAGCGGGTTGTCGCCCAACTTGCCAATGCGCGCGGTCCAGACTGTACGGGCTGCCATGGATGGTGTGAACTGAACCAATGGTGCTGGCTCGTTACGAGGCACTTTGCGTGAAAATGGATTCAGCGAGGAGCAACCGGCCAGCAGCACCAAAGCTGTAACGAGTATGCAGCGAAAAGAAACACGCATCTTCGCTCTCCGCTCAACCGGCCTGGGTGGTGCTACCACCAATCGCGTCCAGCTTCAGCTGGATCAGCTGCCGTGCGGGACTCTTGAGGTCAGTTTTCTCAAGCGCCAGCTGATACGCGGCGCGCGCGTCTTCTATTTTGTTCTGCGCGAACAGCAAGTCACCGCGGCGGTCGGCAACTAGTCCAGCAAACTGATCAGGGAAAGGCGCGGCAAGGAGGTTAAGACCCTCGTCGTAGGCTTTTTCATCGAGCAGTAAGCCGGCCAGACGCAGACGCGCGATAGCCTGATATTCTTCACCGCTGCTCTGATCAACGACCCATTGCAGGTAGGCCTTGGCTGATTTCAGGTCGTTGACATCAAATGCTGATTTTGCGGCCAGCAAGGCGCCCATCGACGCATAAGGTGTACGAGCATAGCGTTCGCGGATGTCGCTAGTCGCGCGTGCCAGACGATTCTGATCCTTACCCTCAACTGCCTTCACGATTTCCTCGTACAGCAAGGCGGCCTTGGACGCCTGTTCGCGCTGATAATATTTCCAGCCCGACCAAGAGGCATAAGCGGCCAGCACTGCGATGACAAGCCAGGTCACCAGATTGCCATATTGTTTCCACCACGCTTTCAGCGTTGCGAGTTGTTCTTGCTCTTCAAGATCGTATGCCATAGTCGTTTCAGTGATGAGTATGTAACTGGCCTGCATGCAAATGACCGTGATCGTGTTCATCGTCGCCGATCATTCGATCGATCAGATGATCGGTCAGCGATTCGAGGCTGACGCTTTGCTGATTATTCGTCATGTCCGCTTCGCGCAGATGCTTGACGATTGCCGTACCGCTGGCGATTTCATCCTCGCCGATGATGATGGCGTAAGCGGCTCCACTGGCATCTGCACGCTTCATTTGCGATTTAAAACTGCCCAAGCCGCCGGCCGCTGCGCAATGTAGCACAACATCAAGGCCAGCATCCCGCAAACGTTCAGCGATCACAAAGGACCGCAGCTGAGCTTCATCGCCCTGGTGAACCAGATAGACATCGCACTGGCTGCGGGAAAAATTACCGCCGGCGACTTTCATGAGTTCAAGCAGTCGCTCGACACCCATCGCAAAACCAACCGCAGGCGTTGGTTTGCCACCGAAAATCTCGACCAGCGGGTCGTAGCGACCACCACCACAGACCGTGCCTTGCGATCCCAGCTGATCGGTGATCCATTCGAATACGGTACGGTTGTAATAATCCATACCTCGCACCAAACGCGGGTTGATAGTGAACGGCACGTTGTTATGACGCAGGAATCGCTGCACACCTTCGAAATGTGCTCGGGATTGTTCTCCTAGGTACTCAAGCAGCTTCGGCGCTGCGTTAACAAGCGCTTGCATTCCGGAATTTTTGGTATCGAGAATGCGCAATGGGTTGGTATGCAGCCGACGCTGAGCATCTGCATCCAGCTGGTCATGGTGCTGTTCGAAATACGTAATCAAATCTGCACGATGACGCTGGCGTTCTACGGCATCACCGATAGAGTTGATTTCAAGGCGGATGTCAGCCAGACCTAGATCATCCCAGAGTCGCTGGCACAACAGGATTAGCTCAGCATCGATATCAGGACCCGCAAAGCCCAACGCCTCTGCGCCTACCTGATGAAACTGGCGATAGCGTCCCCGCGGAGGCCGCTCATGCCGGAACATGGGACCCGCGTACCAGAGCCGCTTCGGGCTGTCGTAAGTCAGATTGTGTTCGAGCACGGATCGCACCACGCCGGCGGTACATTCAGGCCGTAGCGTCAATGCATCGCCATTCATGCTGTCGGTGAATGAGTACATCTCTTTCTCAACAATGTCGGTGACTTCGCCAAGACCACGCGCAAACAAGGCCGTGGGCTCCACAATCGGTGTGCGTATCTGCTGATATCCGTAACTACGCAGCACGGATTGCACCGTATTCTCGAAAAGCTCCCACAAAGGTGCATCGTCCGGCAAAATATCGTTCATACCTTTGACGCCAACAATTTTTTCAGTTTTTTTAGGATCTGCCATAGCGTGTCTTTACATAATCAAGCACGATGGCCTGAAACTCTTCTGCGATATGCTCGCCTCGCAGGGTGACGGATTTCTGGCCGTCGACAAACACCGGAGCCGCCGGTGACTCCCCTGTGCCAGGCAGGCTGATACCAATGTGGGTCTTTTACAATTTCCTGCTTACCTCTATTATCTTTATCCTTTGAAGGTAAAAGTTCAAATCTCTCTAAAAATGCTTCGGAAGAAATTATATGCTTTCCGACTATGGCGAGCGTATCATTAAATTGTGCAG
>SYFN01000217.1 GCA_005800405.1 Burkholderiales bacterium | reverse complement strand
GGCCACCGGCGCATCGACTGCCGACGCGGTGATCATTCTGGTCGATGCATCCAAAGTCAAGTTCGGTGAAGATGGCAAGGCCGAGCTACTGATTCAAACCAAACGTCATTCCACCATCGCCAAACTACTGCAAATCGAGCATGTCATCGTCGCGGTCAACAAGATGGACCTGGTAGACTATGGCTCGTTGGTTTACGATCGCATCGTGGCAGCTTATGAAGTCTTCGCCGCGCAGCTGGGCCTGAAAAATGTACGCCCTATTCCCATGTCAGCGCTGGCAGGTGATAACGTGGTCACGCGCAGCGAGAACATGACCTGGTACTCGGGTCCGACGTTGATTGATTTGCTCGAATCCCTGCCAGTACATGACAACGAGCATGCACAAGCCTTGCGCTTTCCAGTGCAGTTGGTGGCACGTCACAACGGTCACGAGGCTAACGATTTCCGCGGTTATATGGGCCGCGTTGAATCGGGTACGGTTCGCAAGGGTGACAAACTACTGGTGCAACCGACGGGCTTGTCAGCCACCGTCAAAGACCTATTTACACTGGATGGCTCTTTGGAGAGCGCCTCTGCCGGCAAATCGGTGACGATTCTGCTGGAGGAATATGTCGATATCTCGCGTGGCGACATGCTGGTCGCTGCAGATGCGCCGGCTACCGTGCTCAAACAGGTGACGGCCGATGTATGCTGGCTTTCGGAAGAACCGCTCGATTTGCGTCGCAAGTACTGGCTCAAGCACACCACACGTCAGGTGGCGGCGAAAGTGTTATCACTGGACTCACTCCTGGATATCAATACACAACAGCAGTACAGCGGCGATACCCTGGCACTCAACGGTATTGGGCGCATCACGCTCACAGTTCAGCAACCGCTGGCTGCGGATGCGTATGAAAATTGTCGTGCGACTGGCAGCTTCATCCTGATTGATGAAATTTCACACCAGACGGTTGCTGCGGGCATGATTCGTCTGGGCTGATTGCTGGGGCACTTGCCGCACTGATAAACTGCACTGATGCAGGATCCATTCAACAGACCGATCCGGACGCATCCGGGTCGCGTCTGGCTGGTGGGCGCCGGTCCCGGCGCTGCCGATCTCATTACCATACGGGGTGCCGCAGTGCTGCGCGATGCAGAAATTGTTTTGCATGATGCCCTTGTCACCGCAGATATTCTCGCACTTTGCTCGCAAGCTCAGCTTATCTTGGTGGGTAAACGCAGTGGTCAGCGCTCCACGGCGCAGACGCTGATCAATCAGAAACTGATCGCTTGTGCTTTTCGCTACGACCGCGTCGTGCGGCTCAAAGGGGGTGATCCCATGCTGTTCGGGCGGGCCGATGAGGAACTCCGGGCTCTCGAATCTGCCGGCATTCCCTACGAAATCGTCCCGGGTATAACCACGGCATTTGCTGCCGCTGCCGCGATATGCCAACCACTCACCAAGCGCGGCGTGGCGCGCAATGTGGCTTTTTTTACCTCCACCACAGGCACAGGAGAAACCGATCAGGCAGCACTACCCTCCTGCGACACACTGGTGCAGTACATGGGCGGTCAGGAAGCGATAGAAACTGCGAAGCGTTTGCTAGCGCATGGTAAAGCCGCCGAGACACCGGTGATCGCGATTGAAAACGTCAGCCGCACCGACCAGCGTGTGATGCGCATGACGCTCAACGAGATGTCCAAGGGTATACCCGCTTGCGAAGGGCCCGTACTCGTAATGATCGGTGACGCTATGCAGCCGAGAGTCCCAAAAAATTAGCGAAAAACCAATCAAATCCACCAGCAAAATCGAGTGACTCAGAAATACAAAATTGGGAATTCATCGCCATTTTTTCAACCGCAGAGATGAGAGGTTGCGTTCAGTTAGCGCTATCTTGGATCCTGCTGACGCAATAAGCAGCAATAGCATCAAGCACTTCGGGACTCTCGCCCACTGCATCACTGACGTGCAGTGATACGGTGGGATATTGCGCGCGCAGCGATTCAATCATGGGCGGAAGATCACGCAGCACATGGCCACCTTGCCCGAGAAATACCGGTACCACACCGATCTCAGTGCAGCCGCGCTCAGCCAACTGAGAGACGACAGCCGGCAGCTGCGGCTCCATAAGTTCCAGGAAAGCGAGTTCAACTGTAGTAGCGGGTAAGTTCGACTGCGCAATTTTCTGTAATTTCTGAAAAGGTTGAGCCCAGCGCGGATCACGCGCACCGTGAGCGAAAAGTACGAGTGCTTTTTTGATTGTCATCAGTTCCTCTCCGCCCATCGACATGCGCTTATAGCGGCAAACAAAAACAAGGCACTCGGTGCAATAGCGGTTATGACCGGTGGCCAGGTGTTGAGCAGGCCGATATGCGAGAAAAGACTATTAAGCAGCTGGAACGATACACCAATCATGATGCCTACAAAAATTTTCAGCGATAAACCTCCGCTGCGTGACTGGAGATACGCAAATGGTAATGCCAGTGCCATCATCACGAATACTGCCAACGGGTAGAACAGCTTGGTCCACAAGGCAATCTCATACCGGTCGGTACGCTGCCGATTTTCAGCCAGATGCTTGGTGAAAACAATCAGATCCAGTGCCGACATTCTGTAAGGATCAGAAACCAAGACGGCCATGATCTCTGGCGTTATCTCTGATTTAAGTATGCTGGAGTCGAGCTTGTACTGCGTGGCCCCTGCAGATTGAGTGGAATTTCCTTGGCTCAGATAGTTAGCAAATCGTATCTCCTTTACCCTATCCAGCCGCCACTGGTTATTGTTCAGAAAATGCGCCTCCTCTGCCGTGATAAGAGTCATCAAGCGCATCTGCGTATCAACCTCATAAATCCAGATTGATCGAAGCGCGCCGCTGAAATCTACCTTGCCTGCATTGAGGAACCGGGAGCCCACGATTTGCTTGGTTGAGGGATCACGAAGCACATCCTTGGCCCATAATCCAGAGCGGAATTCCGACGAAATCGTCGCTCCCTGAGTGCGCCGCTTGAAACTCTCCCGAAAATCGTGAGAGCGTGGTGCAACGAATTCGCCCATCACGAAGGTCAGTACCGCAAAGATTATCGTAATCGGTAACAGCATACGAATGACACCGGACATCGACAGGGAAGACGCTCGCATGACGGTGAATTCGGAGCGTGCGGCGAATTGGGCCATCACATAAATGGTACCGATCAGCGCCGCAATCGGCATGATCTGGTAAGCGTAATTTGGCAGTCCAAGCGAGACATACATAAACGCATGCTCGATGCGATAGCCTCCCTGACCTACCGACTTGATCTCGCTCATCATGTCGAGAAAAGCGAATAGCGCAAGAAAAGCTATTAGGACAAAGGCGACAGAGCGGTAAATTTCATTTGCAAAATACCGTCGAAGGACCGTCATGACACGCCTCCGGAGCGCGGCATCACCAAGCGACGCGCCACCGTCAGCCAGGCTGACGGATGCCAACGTATATTGGGGTTGTTTCGCCAGAAAAATAACAGGCTGATTAACGCGAGCGCCGCCATATGCAAGGGCCACCAAGACATTCCAAATGAGGTTTTACCCTGTGCCACCATCGCCTGCATGATACTGGTGGCATTAAAGTAGGTCACCGCCAAAAGCAGGGCAATCATTAAATTCAGCGTCCGGCCGCGCCGAGGATTGACGAAGCCCAGTGGTATGGCAAGCAGCATTTGCATGAAGCAGGTCAGGGGCGCGGAGATACGAAACAGCAGCTCAGCAAGATTGTTTCGACTCGGATCATTGATCAACTCTGCAGTAGCGAGCACGCGGGCTGATTTATTTTCTGCGAGTTCCTTGGTATTGCTCGCGATGATTACCGTATATCTCTCGAAATCCATGATTCGAAATTCACGGGACCCGGGCATGCCGTCGTAACGACGGCCATCAAGCAGCTGAAGCAGCTTGTTACCTGAGGCATCGATACGCACTGTCCCCTCGCGCGCCAAAACTACGCCACTCTCCTGATTTTGATTTTTATTTTGACTGAGAAAAACGTTGTTGACTCGGGTAGTATCCGAAGAGAGACCCTCTACAAAGAATACTTTTTGCCCATTGGCTGACTCTTGAAACTTACCCGGAGACACACGCGAAACATCTTCCCGGTTGCGGAAGCGTTCACGCTGTTCGGCAGAGAGTTTTTGTGACCAGGGGGTGAGCCAGAAAGAGAGCACAGCAGTCAGTATCACCATCGGTATGCCGACCTGTATGACTGGACGCACCCAATCCATCAACGAGACGCCTGAGGCAAACCAGACGACCATTTCGGAATCTTGATAACTGCGGGCGACGACCATCAGTACTGCGATGAAGGTCGATAGCGAGATCAGGACTGGCAAATTGATCAGTGACGCGAACCCGAGCAGCGACAGCACATCTGAGGATGCGATCTTACCCGCAGCAGCATTGCCAAGAATGCGTATCAGCGTAACGGATATGATGATCGTGAATAGCGCGGTGAACACGGCGCCCACGGTATTGAGCAGTTCGCGGCGTATGGCGCGCTGAAAAATCATTCGGAGACTATAATGGGCGCATTAAAGGGGTGGCTATGGACTTTAGCATAAAAGCTTTTAATGCAAAAAACGCAATCGCCCAGCACAAGACAGGGTGTATTGCAGTCGGCATATTCGAAAACGGCAAGCTCTCGGCCGCCGCCAAGTTACTTGACGAGAAATCCTCACTCACCGCCGCAATCAAGAGCGGTGATATCTCCGGCAAGGCAGGCACGACCCTGCTGCTGCACCGTTCCAGCGGTAGCGCAAGACGCGTGCTATTAGTTGGATTGGGCAAAGAGGGTGAGGTATCTGATCGAAACTTCATCAGCGCTGCGCAAGCGGTAGCGCGTGTATTCGCGACGCTGGGCAGCAACGATGCGCTTATCGCGCTGCCCCTCGACGTAGTCCAGGGACACGACGCGGACTGGGCGCAGCGCACTATGGTCCTGGCACTGCGTGAAAGCATCTATCGCGCTGATGGGCTCAAGAGCAAGAAGGATGAAAACCGGTCAGGCGTCACCAAGGTGACACTCGCGGTCGATGAAAAAAGCCTGGCCCATGCACGCAAAACGCTCTCACAAAGCATTGCGCTGGCCAATGGCATGGATCTGAGCAAGACCTTGGGCAACCTTCCGCCGAACATCTGTACACCGACGTACCTGGCAACCACGGCAAAACAGCTAGGACGAGAATTCAAGCTCGGTATCGAGGTTCTCGACCGCAAGCAACTCGAAGCCCTCAAGATGGGTAGCTTTTTGTCGGTGACCAATGGGAGTGATCAGCCACCGAAGTTCATCATCCTTAAGCACATGGGTGGCAAGGCAAAGGATGCACCGATCGTCCTGGTCGGAAAAGGCATCACCTTTGACACGGGTGGCATTTCACTCAAGCCCGGCTCGGGTATGGATGAGATGAAATATGACATGTGCGGTGCAGCCTCGGTGCTGGGCACCCTCCGCGCGATAGCCGAAATGCAGCTGAACCTGAACGTGATTGGCGTCATCCCGACGTGCGAGAATATGCCATCAGGTCGGGCAACCCGACCCGGTGATATCGTGAACTCCATGTCAGGACAGACGATCGAG
>SYFN01000216.1 GCA_005800405.1 Burkholderiales bacterium | reverse complement strand
TCTGCACATCATGTACATGAGATTCGCGCATGCCGGCTGAGGTAATTTCAACAAACTGTGCATTCTCACGCAACTCATCAATCGTCGCACAACCACAATAGCCCATGGAAGAGCGCACACCACCGACCAGCTGATACAGGATGACGAGCACACTACCCTTGTAAGGTACCCGACCCTCAATACCTTCGGGAACCAGCTTGTCAGCATTGTTGGACGCATCCTGGAAGTAGCGATCTGCCGAGCCATCCGCCATCGCGCCCAGGCTGCCCATGCCCCGGTAGGACTTGTAGCTGCGACCCTGATACAGAATCACTTCGCCCGGCGCCTCTTCGGTACCCGCAAACATGCTGCCCATCATGACGGTCGATGCACCTGCAGCAAGCGCCTTGGAGACGTCACCGGAGAAACGAATCCCGCCATCGGCAATACAGGGAATACCCGTGCCCGCGAGTGCCTGCGCCACGTTGGAGATTGCGGTGATCTGAGGGACACCAACGCCCGCCACAATACGGGTAGTGCAAATTGAGCCGGGACCGATACCGACCTTCACCGCATCCGCACCCTGATCGACCAAGGCTTTGGCCGCCTCAGCCGTGGCTATATTGCCGCCAATGACCTCAACCTCGGGGAAGCGACGCTTGACCCAACGAACGCGATCCAGCACGCCTTGCGAGTGACCATGCGCCGTGTCAACGACGATGACATCCACACCCGCCGCAACCAGCAGCTCAATCCGCTCGTCATTGTCCGGACCCACACCCACAGCTGCGCCAACGCGCAGTTTGCCCTGCTCGTCCTTTGCAGCGTTCGGATGTTCGGTGGATTTGCGAATGTCTTTTACCGTGATCAGACCACGCAATTCAAATGCATCATTAACCACGAGCACGCGCTCAAGCCGGTGCTTGTTCATCAAGCGCTTGGCTTCAGCGGGGTCAGCACCTTCTTTGACGTAGACAAGTTTTTCGCGCGGGGTCATTTTGACGCGTACTTCGGCGTCCAGCTCTTCTTCAAATCGCAAATCGCGGTTGGTGATGATGCCGACGACGACCTTACCCTCAACGACAGGAAATCCGCTGATCCCATGCTGGTTCGACAGGGTGATCACGTCGCGCACTTTCATCGTGGGCGGTATCGTGATCGGATCGCGCACTACGCCCGCTTCGAAGCGCTTGACTTTGGAGACTTCGCGGGCTTGCTCACGCGAGCTAAGGTTCTTGTGGATGATGCCGATACCCCCCTCCTGGGCGATAGCGATGGCAAGGCGTGATTCGGTGACGGTATCCATCGCCGCGGACACCAGCGGTATGGAGAGGGAAATGTTACGGGTCAGGCGGGTTTGCAGCGAAGTGTCTCTGGGCAGTATGGCAGAGTAGGCCGGCACAAGCAGCACATCATCGAAGGTGAGTGCTTTCTGGAGTAGACGCATGGTGAATCCTGTAGGCGCAAAACCGAATTATACAGAAATCAACCTCGCTCCTTACCGGCGGCAGCCTTGTGCCGAGCGCGTCGGCGGCGGGATTCCATGGGGTCAGCCTGCAGTGGCCGGTAGATTTCGATCCGGTCACCATCACGTAGCACCGTGTCTGCTGGTCTAAGCTTGCCAAACACGCCAAGCTTGTTACACCCAAGGTCGATCTCAGGGAATCGCGCCAGCACACCGCTGGCCGCAATTGCCTGACCAATCGTGGTGCCAATAGCCACATCCAGCTGCACCAAAAAAATGATATCGGGCAGCCCATAACAGACCGCGACTCGCTGTTTGCCCTGCTCAGCCATAGACAACCGCAGCGCGCTTGCAAAAAGACTCGACGAAGCTGTCGGCTATTTTCGAGAACACGGGGCCGATGAGTTTTTCAAGCATCTTGCTGGAAAACTCGTATTGAAGGTCAAACTCGATCTTGCATGCATCTTCCCGCAGCGCCTTGAAATGCCACTGACCATCGAGATGGCTGAAAGGCCCCTCCACCAGCGTCATCTGCATGGTCGTGGGTGGCGTGTGGGTATTCTGGGTAGTAAAGCTCTGACGGATGCCGTGGTAGTTGATCTGAATGGCAGCTACCAGCCTGTCAGGCCTGCGCTCGCGCACCTCGACTCCTCCGCACCAAGGCAGGAACACTGGATAATCCTCTACCCGGTCAACCAGGGCAAACATCTGCTCTGCACTATATGGAAGCAGGACTGATTTATAAACAACGGCCATGATGCCATTTGATAAAATGCGACGCATGGATTCTAACCCGAGCGCGCATTGTGCCTCTCCCCGCCCTATTTCTGCCTGATGAGCATTGTCGACAACAAAAAAGCGTTCCACGATTACTTCATTGAGGAACGCTTCGAGGCGGGCATGGCGCTAGAGGGCTGGGAGGTCAAATCCATACGGGCCGGACGGGTTCAGCTCAAAGAGGCTTATGTCATCGTCCGCAAGGGCGAGGTCTTCCTGTTCGGTGCGCACATCAGCGCCCTGCCCACCGCCTCCACCCACGTCAGTCCTGACTCTGTTCGCACCCGCAAGCTCCTGCTCCGGGCCGAGGAAATCAAAAAGCTCATTGGCAAGGTTGAACGGTCAGGCTATACACTGGTGCCACTGAATCTGCATTACCAGCGCGGGCGCATCAAATGCGAAATCGGCCTAGTCAAAGGCAAGAAGCAACATGACAAACGAGACACCGAGCGTGCGCGCGATGCGCAGCGCGAGATTGCTAAGGTGATGAAGCAAAACCGCCGGTGACACCGCCGCGAAATAGCGCGTCGGCAATGCGCCATCATTTCCCGTGCCAAATGCATGAGACGTAGGCTGTCGATTGTCAGTCCACAGCAGCGTAGCCTCATCTTAGGTTCAACCAAATACGTTCACTATTCGGGCCTGGCAGCACATCCTCTCATCCCCCAAGGTCGACTAAAAAAAGCCTGGGGAGTCGTTTCCTCATGCTGTTTCAGTTCAGGCCTAATCTAGGGACCCGGATAGGGTTCATACAAAGGTTGGAAAATTTTTTTTCAGTATTCGTAAAAATGAAAAACAGGCTCAAAAAGGAGTAGACAATGCATTGAAACAAAAACATCCTTGAATGGATGAAAGTCAAAACATCATGCATTCAAGCGCCAGAACGCATGAAAAAACCGGAAGTTTGCAAGTATCTCGTGAGCCGATGGATCTATTCACCCATGTCGGCAGGATGACTATCGTGCTGGATAAGGTTCCAAAATCTGCAGACTCAGCAGATTTGGTATCGGCTTTGCGTCAGGCCTGTCAGATTTACATTGAAGAAAAACAAGCGGATCAAATCGAGACAATGATCGTCATGCCTTGGAAAAGATTCGAGGCACCTGTAGACGTCACAGAGCTGACGCAATTGAAGGAAAATCTCAGCAAAGTCCGACGGGATATGGATGCCGACCAGAAGCTTCTAGAGGCAGCATTGAATGCCCTTCAGTCCCGGATTGACAGAGTCGGTGGTTCCCGAAAAACAAAACCCCCACGCTTTTCTGCGACGGGGGCCCAATACCGCGGTACTGCCTGTTGTTGCTTGTTATTTGAAATTCAGGCTTCGAAGTTTAACGAATAATTTCCGTGTGTCAACACCTGAATCCGAAATTTTTCAAACTTTCGTGGCCAATTGCTGCCAGGTCCCGATGACGGAATCCGGATTCAGCGAAATCGAACTGATGCCCTCCTTCATCAACCACGCCGCAAAATCCGGATGGTCCGACGGTCCCTGACCGCAGATG
>SYFN01000215.1 GCA_005800405.1 Burkholderiales bacterium | reverse complement strand
GAAAAGCTTGCACAGCACCTGCTGGTTAAACCTCGCCTTTCGCAAGAAGAGGTCTTTCTGATTCTTCCGGAATTTATATGCACTCTGGCAAAATGACTTTAGATGGCATGAATCATCGCAGACTTTCTTCTACAGGAAAGTGCGTTGGGGATATTGGAGGGCATAGTGGTTAATAACATCGAGTCGACAGCCGAAGGCAAACCGTTTCCGGTTTTTATAAGTTATAAAAAACAGGATCAGACCATCGCTGACAATATTTACGATGCTCTTGTCAATCGGGGCATCAGTTGTTGGATATCTTCCCGCGATGTAAAGCCGGGCACTAATTACCAGGAACAGATCACACAGGCGATTAGAAACTGCAGCGTGATGGTTTTGGTGTTTTCGCGCGCGGCTCAGCAGTCTCCAGAAATCCCGCGTGAGTTGTCACTGGCCAGCCAAAACAAAAAGCCGGTGATTCCCGTTCGAATAGACGCGGTCGAGCCCGACGATGTCTTTGCCTACACCTTGGCTACAAGTCAGTTTCTCGATGCTCACGATAATTGGGTAGCTAATTCTGCGAAATATATCGGGCAAATTGCTAAAGCGGTTTCATATCATCGCAGGTCATTGAGTGATCAGGTTGCGCCCAGTTCGGATGTGTCGAGCGAGATTGTCTCCAATCAAAGTCCACTGAAATTACTGCAAGAGGCGTCTGCGGAGCAAGCAGGCGGGTATTCCGCAAATACCAGAACTGAAGATTCAAAAGCTGAGGCCACAAAGGCAGAACGCATTCCGGCTTCCCCCCATTTTTTAAAAGCGGTGGCCGCTGGGCGTCAAGTGCGGAACAGTGGCGGCAAGAAGATGGCCGCCGCAAGAACAATCTTTTCTCTCATTGGCGGCGAACCGAGAGCTCTTGTCATTGACGCACTGATTCAAGGCGCTGACTGCACGCCAAACGGCGCGAGCACCTATTATAAAAATCTGAAGGCAGGTAAGCGCCTTGCCGATGAAGAAGCAGAAGAGACTGAATACATGGACACGAGGGCCAGTACTAAGTCGGAGCGCTCAGCCAAGGCCGATTCCTCACTACCATCTGTCCCATCTGTCCCGTCCGCCGCTACCGGAAAGTCGTTTTCTGTGGCCAAAGTCATTTTAATAGCGGGGTTAGGAATCGCTTTTGCCTATTACTTCGACATTATTGGAGGTGCGGCTGATAAGGGGCCCGCAGTGGCGACTAAAAGCGGGCAGTCGCAGCAAGTGGAGGCGAGCGCCGAGGCTGGCAAGCCGACTGCAAAAACAAACCCGAAAATTACGCCCATGGAGCTACTGGCTCAATATCCGCTGGAATCGGCCAAGCCCATCATCTGGGTTATGCTTCGCGCGGCGCGCGATGGTCATGAGGCCGTGTTGCTGCAAGCTGCGGAACAATTTGCGAAATTGCCCCAGCTGGCACGTGGTGATCGTGCTGCCGCAAGGGCTGCAAACGCGAGGGGGTTGGAGCTGTTCAAGACTAAGGATTACGCGCCCGCTTTATCACTTTTTCTCGATGCTGTTGGCTCTGACAATGGAGACGAGGAGGCGGTGAACAACGTTTCCTATGCATTTTTCATGTCGGGTTCGTACGCCGAAGCCAAGCAATGGGCTGAAGTGGCCCTGACCCTCAATGTTAATGGCGCATCGGCATGGTTTAACCTTGCAATGGCGTATGCGGAATTGGATACCGAAGAGGTCGCTGTCGGGGCGTTTTTGCTCTCACACAAGCATTCCAAAAGTTTGGAGAAATCCGTTCAATTTTTGACCAACCTCAGCATTCAAGACAGTACTTCCCAGAAAGCGAAGGAAAGCATAAAAAAAGCGCTCGTCTTGCTGGCGGCGCCGAAGTTTTGACGCTGGTCTCATGAAACTTATCTGGTTACCTGGCTACGCTTTTTTGTTTTTTTATTACCTCTTGCCTCTAGAATGGGGGAAGAAGAGAAACGTTGCCCGCTCTGCCCGGTGGTGGCAGCAAAGACATGTCCTGGCGCCTTGGATCTCTGCAGCGTTCTACATTCTGTGCACCTTTGCTCTAATGACTGTTCTAATGAGTTTTATTTTTTCTAATTCAGAGTCTGACCAAAACGCTCAAGTCCAGGTGCAAGCCGCGCCCGTAATCACCCCCGGCCGCGCAACCCTCCCTGTGCCAGGCCCGGCTGCCCCTAACGGGGCACGCGAGCCGAATATGGTTGGTGCGGGTAAATCTGTGGCAAATTCAGACTTGTCGATTGCATTGCCGAAAGAACCTGCTACGCCGATCCTCGAGAAATCCGACGCCGCATTGCCGCCAAAACCTGCGGCGCCCATGCTTGAGAAATCCGATGCCGCCGAGGAGGCGACACGTTATGAGGCATTGGTGATCGAACGCGAAATCAAATCCCACTATTCCGGCGATGACAAGATGGTGCGATGCCGTTGGGATCTACCTGCCAAAAAACTGGAGGGTGATCAGCGGGGCGAATGGAGGGCGATGCTTGAAAAAGCCAAGGGCGAGGAAAATATCGCTTTTACCTGGATGCTCGAGAGGTATTGCTCTAGGTAGGTCAAGCCAACTCGGCTGCGAGCAGGTAGAAGTAAGGTGGGAGGTAATGTTACCGATCTTCGTAGGTGTTACCGGACATCGGGTGATGAGCAACGCGTCGGTGTCATTTGCGCAAGACGCCGTGCGGCGTGAATTGCGCAATCTGCGGCTGCGATTACCTGCCACGCCGCTTATTGTGGTTTCTGCGCTCGCCGAGGGCGCGGATCGTTTGGTGGCCAAAGTGGCGCTCGAATGCGGCTTGGCATTGTGGGCGGTATTGCCCACGAGCGTCGATGAATACGCTAGGGATTTTCAGTCAGATGCGTCAAAAGCGGAGTTTCATGAACTCCTCGGTCAGGCCTCGCGGAGGGTCAACGCGGCGTTGCAGGCGGGTCGTGGTGAGCACTCGGCGCAACGCCCGGAAATATACGTGGACGTTGCCTTTGAGATTTGCCGCATGAGCCATCTGCTCATCGCCCTCTGGGACGGCGGGACGGATGAAAAGCCCGGGGGAACTTCGCAGGTGCTGAGATTTTTTCGTACAGGCGATTTTCCCGATGCAAACCCGTCTGGCATCGGGTACCCGGATTGCGGGCCGGTCTTGCACATTGCCGTGTCGCGTGATGAGTCGGTACTGGCGGTGCAAGCGGTGCACTGGCTGGCCCCCTGTCCCGGGGTGATTCATAAACCGCTGCTGCCAGGTCGCATGGTCGGAGGACGCGAGTATTTTGAGCGATGTGCGGCCAGCCTGGACGCCTTTAACGCGCGTTGTTCGAGAGTTACCGCTGACACCCATCAAGGGGCAAGACAACTCTTGCCGGCCGGGTTTGCGTGGCAAGGGGATGCGCTGATATTTCAATGGATAAGCTGGTTCTGCCAGGCCGACGCGGTAAGTAATGCGGCATCGGTTTTTCGTCGCAGGAATTTGATATTGATTGTCTTGTTTTTTGTTCTCTTTTCGCTCTCGACACTTGCCTATGGCGGGCTGGTGATGGAGGCATGGCCTCTGCTGCTTGGCGCTCTGACGCTCGCAGCCGCCTTGGTTAGCTACGGCGCGCATCGTCTGAATGACATCGAGGAGGCGTGGGTAGGTGGGCGCGCCGTGGCCGAGTCTCTTAGGGTGGCCATCATCTGGCGCATCACCGGATGCCAGAAAGCAGTTCATCACGTGGCCAGCGAAGAGGGGATCTTCCCGTTTGACTGGATCGGTATGGCCTTGCGCGCGATCGACGCGGGCCGGAACGCTGAAGGAGTATCGCTGGACACTCCGTCCGATGCCCGCGCCTCGGTGCTGGGTTTCTGGTGCGAAAGCCAGCAGGATTATTTTGTGGATGGGTCGAACAAGATTGCCCACCATGAACGCCGTGCGCGTCTGTATGCGCGAGCCTCTGGGGCCTGCGTGATCATGGCAATGCTTGTGTACCTGCTGACCATGCTGATTGACCTGCACTTTCCAGGTGAGGATCGCAGTGACGCCCTATCTGTTACCGTCTGGACGATGTACATGTATTGGACCCTGCTGTCATTGGGTGCGGTGGTGGCCTCGTACTCCCAGATCATTGGCCATGCCGATCACGAAGCAGATTACCGATTCGCACTGGTCAAGTTTCGCATGGCTGATCAGCTTCTGAAAAAATCTACAGCAGGTGTCCGCCCCGAACTCGTCGTCAATCTGGGCCAGGCCGCCTTGAGGGAAATGATTGCCTGGTTGAAGTTGCACCGCGGCAGGCCGCTGCGGCTGCTTTTCTGAGACACATCATTCGGGACGTTTGGGGAACCCAAAGTGAATACGACTTCAGGCGCCCGCTCGCAGGCTAATCGCCCTAGCCCGAATGTTGCATAAACAATCCGCTCTCAAGTATTTGACATCATGTGGAATAGAAATCGCCGCATTTGAGAACGACAAGCGCAGTCTACCCCACCCATTAAGTCGGAAGGCGGCGGCGGGTTGGGCAGTGATTGGGAAGGATGGGTGGTCTATTCTCGACTGACCAGACGTGTCGCAGTTAAGGCGAGAGCAACAATTTCGCCGGTTTCGGTAAAAACAAACGCTCGGTCACCGTCTGCAACAGTTGCTTGACTGGGCAAGACGAAGGCAGGTGCAGGATCACGCGATCTTTGAACTGCCGGACCTGGACCGCAATCTTAAACAACTTCG
>SYFN01000019.1 GCA_005800405.1 Burkholderiales bacterium | reverse complement strand
GCGTCACTTATCTACGGTTACTGCTGCAGAGCTTAAAATGATCGAAGATCGATTGAATCACCGCCCCAGAAAACGATTGGGATTTAAAACCCCGCATCAGGTGTTTCATGAATCTCTAAACCGTGTTGCACTTCGTACTTGAAACCACGACACATGATGTAAGCCTAACGATAGCGGAAATCACTTTTGGTTACTGCCTTTATGATTTAAAGCCTACTAATATAAGAGCCCAATGAACGAAAATAGAGCAAAACAAGCAAGAAAAAAGACGGAAAGAGCTTACATTATTTTAACGGCCGCATTCGTGATCATTTTTGGTGGAATCACTCTTTTGGGAGTTTTCATTGCTCATCTGGCTTCTTGAGTCACGTTCCTGCTGCAACCTCGCTCCAAAAACAAACTGCAAACTGCAAACCGAAGACAGGCATTGAGAACCTGTGCACTTATTAAACAACCTCAAGCCTCAACCAAAACGCGAAATCCGTCTATCCTAGCGTGTCCCAGACTACCTAGCACTGGTTACATGACCGATCGCGTCAAGGATAGCCGTGTCAGTTAACCACCCAACCACGCAGCGCTTTACTCCAAGGTACCTCCAAATGAATCTGCCTGCCACCGCCGACACGCTGACCGTGCTCTATGACGGCGCATGCCCCCTATGCCGCCGCGAAATCGCCCATGTGAAGAGCCTCGCAGAGCGTCAAGGTGATAGCGGCTTGTTCTTTGTCGATATCAGTCGGGAGACAGAGGGCGATACGCGTTCTAATGCAGAGCGCGCGGCATTGCTCGCACGCTTTCATGTGCAACGTGCTGATGGCTCGCGGCTCGATGATGCTGCCGCCTTTGTCGCTATGTGGCGACGTTTGCCGGGGTGGCGTTGGCTTGCAAAGCTGGCTCGTCTGCCGGGTGTTCTGCCACTGCTTGAACTGGCCTATCGAGGTTTTCTTGTCGTGCGACCGGTAATGCAGAAGATTGTCCGAAGAAGCGACTCAACGCGATCAACACCAGCATCTGCGACAGCGCCGCAGCTGTCCGTTTATCTGGAACGCGAGTTGAGATCTGATCATGCGGGAGAGACCGGTGCCGTTGCAATCTACGAGGGCATCGCTGCTGTCGCAGCTTGGCGCAGTGACGCAGAGTTACTCGAATTCGCCCGCCGGCATGGCCATACAGAGGCAGAGCATCTGCGCCTGATCGAGGCCTGGTTTCCACCAGCACGATGTAGTCGCCTGCTGGGGCCTTGGCGAGTCGCTGGTTGGCTCACAGGCGCGTTACCTGCACTGTTCGGGTGCAGATCAGTGTATGCCACCATCGCGGCGGTTGAGGTCTTCGTTGATCAGCACTACCAGCAGCAAATCGATCACCTTCAAAGCCACGGTGGCCCCGAGGGATTGCTCCCCTTGCTCTTGCGCTGCCAATCCGACGAGCGACATCACCGAGACGAAGCGGCTGCGCTCGCGGGCGCAAAGACATCCTGGCCATTGCGTGCCTGGTGCCGCGTGGTGGGCACCGGCTCAGCCGCAGCGGTTGTGCTGGCTCGGCATATTTGAGCTGAATGAGGCGGCTGGCTTTTGAGCTTGACGCATCACCCCGCTGCGCCAGCCAGCCTGCCTGCCTGCAAAGCGAGTCTTTATGCGGAATCCCTCTGGCAACAATGACAAGATCGCGCATTATTAGTTTCACTTAAGGAAACTTTGGGCGTCTTTTTGGTGAATTATTGAGAAAAAATCCATATAATCCGAGGTTCTGGCGGCACATTGCGTCGACGCAACACAGAAGAAAAAACTGGGGGCTAGTTTCATGCAGCTGATGTGGGTTTCAGGCCCGACGGGCACCGTACGCAAAGTTTCGATCACCGCAAAAAAAATGCTCATTGGCTTTGGCGTGGTGGCGAGTGCTCTGGTCACGCTCGGCTTTCTGCTCTACCTGATCGGATTCAAGATAGCGGTCGAAGTGCGCCCCGAACTTGCGCGCAGCCTCGGCGGTATCACCACCCAAGCAGAGCAGCAACGAATGGAGTCGGTTTACCGGGAGCGCCTCGTTAAACTTCAAAGCATGCTGGAAGCCACAGCCCAGGATGTACGTCACCTTGAAACCCTCAAGAACCAATTCATGGAATTGGCAACACCCGCCTCGGTCAAGGACCGGCGCACTGTCAATGAAGATGGCAAAGGTGGCCCTATGCTTCCCACCATTCGTTCACTGTCCTTACAAGGGCAGCCGCTAGATGCCACGTTCGATGTCTTGCTTCAGGAATTCGGACAGTTTCATAAGACGGTCGGCAATCTGCCTGACAACTGGTCACGTGAACTTAGTCGCTTGAAGACCCTCCCAACCGGTATGCCGCTTGCTGGCGGTTTCCGACTCTCCAGTGGGTTTGGTATGCGGACTGACCCTTTCACTGGCATGTTGGGCCGACACGATGGATTAGACTTTACCTCCACGCTGGGTGCTCCGATTCTTGCGACCGCTGACGGCACTGTGTCTCGTTCCGGCTGGGAGGACACTTACGGCAATATCGTCGAGATCACGCATGCGGAAGGTTTCGTGACCCGCTACGCGCATATCAGTACACGGTACGTTTCCGAAGGCCAGCGGGTCAAACGCGGGGATCGTATCGCTGCAGTGGGCAACACCGGTCGGTCAACAGGTCCTCACCTGCACTACGAAGTTTTTCATCAGGGCCGCGTCATCAACCCTTTGCAGGTACTGCCACATCTGAGTGGCGAGAAAGTCTAGACAGTCGCCTCGCACCCAGTAATCTAGTTCAGCCAAGTGTTCGGTGGCACGAACCAACAAGCAAAACCGGACGGATATTTATCGCGCTAAATTGTGGCTGAATGACAAGCGCTGTGGAGATTGCGATGTTCCGTAAGATGAAGCAAAACAAGCTGTTACCTACACAGGAGAAGTTCGACACTTTGATCGGTGCAACGACCGAGATCTATGGTCGCCTTGTGCTCCTCGACAGCGTGAGAATTGATGGCAAGGTCATTGGGAATATCGAGACAGCAAAAGACAAAAAAGTCACGGTAGCCATCGGTCGCTCAGGCGAAGTGTCGGGTGATATCACCGCACACCGGGTTATGGTGGCTGGCAAAATCGAAGGTAATATTTACGCCACCGAGCGTGCAGAATTCCACAAAGACTCCGAGGTACGTGGCGATATCACCTACGGCACCATCGGCGTTGAACACGGTGCCAAGCTACTGGGCTTGGTGATCCAGACACAAAACAACACGCCCAGTACGACCGACGCCCAGGCGGTCATCAAGATGGCGCAAGAGAAGAAGTAAACGCAAGTAAAAAAGGCTGCCCACGCAGCCTTTTTTACTTGCCTGCCCGTTTTTACGATCAGGCTTTTTTCCTGAGCTCGCCTTTGACGACACCACCGCGCTGAATCGTGATGCTCTTGAAGCTGACCTTACCGTCCACGACGGCGCGGCTACCAATTGTCAGATCACGGCAATCGAGCGCACCCGAAAAATTGCCCTTCACATTCATGGTGTCGCAGGTCACATTACCATCGAGAACACCAGTAACGCCGATTTGAATGGAATGGAGTGCCAAGGTGCCGCGCACGGTGCCATCAATAGTCAGGTAGCCGCTGGATCGGATCTCACCGATGAATTCAAAACCCTCGCTGATGATCGAAGGCTTGAGGTTATTGCCTGTAGGCTTGCCAACGCCGTTACCATTACCATTCATTGATGGCTCGGGATCGGGCATCACGATCTCTGGCTCCGGTAGTGCTGACTCAGCCACCGGCTGACTGATCTCGTTAGTCATGGCCACCTTGTCTCGCTCGTCGTTTCGTCGTTTATTGAACACGTGTCAACGCCCTGATATCAATAGGAGCTCGAGGGTGGCCCACCCTCGCCATCAATCTTCTGCAAGGAACCCTGAAGATCGCCACCTTTTTCGATTTCGATTTCCGCGTACTGCACTGAGCCCAGCGCCTTACCCGTCGAGCGAATAAACAGTGATTTATTCGCTGTCAGCGTGTCGTGAATTTCGCCACGCAAGTCGATAATCTCTGCCGTGACCTTGCCTTTGATAACGCCAGAGCTGGCAACAATCAGTTCGCGCGCTGTGATTTCTCCCTCGATGCTGCCGGAGATAGAGGCAATATCAGGGACAACAAATGTGCCGTTGAGAACGACACCTTCGCCTACCGTCAGACATCCACTTTGGTTTGATTCCGCCAACACTGCCTCCAAGATTTCAGGTCGAGAAAATGATCAACTTGCTACATCCGTATGGCCAAGCCGACGTGCTGTTCGGTTTGGTGCGGTCAGCCGTACTCTGCTCCCAATCGTATCCGCGAGGAAATTATACGGCGAAACATTCAAAAATCCCAAAACAATTACCGTAAAACAAAGATTTTATGAAATAGTTTCATGAATGATATTTTTTCATTCAATCAGACAAATTCTATTTCAGAAGAAAGCGCTCCGCCCGTTGATATAGTTATATTGATTTTTATGTTAGTTATTTGAAATTAGAATTTGCATTATTTTTTGCGAAGCAGGATACTCTGCTAGTCTCCTCTATGTCTCCTCCTAAGATATAGATTCAGCCCGCTCCACGAGCGGGCTTTTTTTTGCCTGTCGATCGGAACGTATGGGGATGGGCGCAGACAGCGGGATTTTCAGATGGCGAGCACTGCCAGAATTTGTTGTAGCTCTTGCCGGACCCGGGCAAGGTCGGCGACCACTGGCTCTTCGGGTGGTTGCTGACTGGGCTCATTCAGCGCACGCGCGTCAAGCTTGTTACGAGCGCCGCTGATCGTAAAGCCCTGCTCATACAAAAGCTCACGAATACGGCGAATCAACAAGACCTCATGATGCTGGTAGTAGCGTCGATTACCACGCCGCTTTACGGGTTTGAGCTGAGTGAACTCCTGCTCCCAATATCGCAGCACATGAGGCTTTACACCGCAAAGCTCACTCACCTCGCCAATTGTGAAATACCGTTTGGCAGGAATCGGAGGCAGGGTAGCCAGCACCGGCTTGGCTGCGCGATCGTTCATTTAGTGAAAGAATCAGGCAGCGTGCTAAGCGGAATTGCGCTGTGTGGCAGCATCAACCATGGCCTTGAGCTTTTGGCCTGCATGAAAAGTAACGACACGCCTGGCGCTAATCGGAATCTCTTCGCCCGTTTTGGGGTTGCGCCCAGGCCGCTGCGACTTGTCACGCAACTGAAAGTTACCAAAACCGGATAGTTTGACCGACTCGCCACGCTCGAGTGCGTCGCGAATCTCGCTGAAAAAAGTCTCGACCATGTCCTTTGCTTCGCGCTTGTTGAGCCCAACTTGCTCGAACAACAGCTCGGCCAATTCTGCCTTGGTCAATGTGGGCAGTTCTTTTTCGGCGCGGGTACGGGCCTGCGAGGCCATGACGGCCCGACCCAAATCAGCGGCGAGAACAGATTCCATTTCGGCAGGATTGCTTTGATTCATGATGCGTGGTTTCAAGTACGAAGTGCAACACGGTTTAGAGATTCATGAAACACCTGATGCGGGGTTTTAAATCCCAATCGTTTTCTGGGGCGGTGATTCAATCGATCTTCGATCATTTTAAGCTCTGCATCAGTAACCGTAGAT
>SYFN01000214.1 GCA_005800405.1 Burkholderiales bacterium | reverse complement strand
GACATCGGTGATGCGACGCACATCGGTCAGCACATCATCGAGGTTGGAGATACCGAGATCGGGTAAGCCGAGCGAACCGGCGGCAACGCCGCCACCCGAGAGGTAAATCGCGCGAAAACCTGCGCGCTTGGCCAACAACGCGTGGTTGGCATTGATGGCGCCGATGACTTGCAGCGGAGACTCTTCTTGGATCGCCTGCCTAAAGCGCGCGCCGGGTGATTGCTTGCTCATGAATGATTCCTGTCGTGGTCTGTTTCAGGTGATGGATACACAAGCCGTATTGCAATCGGCATGCCACGGGCAAGCCCGCCCGAGCTTCTTTTGTCTCTGGTCAAAATCTCGTTTGAAAACAGGGTTCTGCAGATCTGATGAATTCCAGGTATCGATGAAAGCTTTGACTCGATGTTTCATTTTATGTTTCAATATCCAATATTTTTGAAACGTTGCAACATTTGAAACATGGTTCGCCCTTCACCCAGTCCACGTGATCCCGCCGCCCGGCCTGTCTTTTGGACGGTATCGATCTCACGGCTGTTCGATCTGTTCCGCGACATCACTGTGGAATATGACGACCGCGCAACGATCGAACCCATACAACTGGGGTTTGAGGAGGCCGTGGCCCACATCCGAGATCGCCTGCAAACCGAGCGCTGCGATGCGGTGATTTCTGCGGGTTCGAACGCGGCCTATTTGAAGAGCCGTTTGGCATTGCCTGTGGTGATTGCGAAGGCCACGGGTTTTGATGTGATGCAGGCACTCGCCAGAGCACGCAAGATCACACCGAACATCGGCTTGATCAATTATCAGGCGCCGTTACCTGAACTCGAGGAATTTCAGCAGACCTTCAGACTGCCGATCCTGCAGCGCACTTATGTGACAGTCGAAGACGCGCGTGCGCAAGTGAGCGAGATGAAATCTGCCGGCATAAAAGCCATCGTTGGTGCGGGGCTGATCACGGACCTAGCGGAAGAAGCGGGACTGTCCGGCGTGTTTGTCTACTCTGCCGCATCGATACGACAAGCGTTTGAAGATGCATTCGATATCGCGCGCGCTACGCAACTTGAGGCGCCACGTGGCAGGCCTTATCCGGTACCCGAAAATCTGCAGGCCAGACATGGCTTGCCGGATCTACGCGGTAGCTCGGAAAGCATGCAGGCTTTGCGTCGCACCGTGTCACTCTACAGCCGCTCGCCGGCCACGGTGCTGATTGAAGGAGAAACCGGCACTGGCAAGGAGCTCGTGGCCCAGGCAATCCACCGTGAGAGTCCGCGTGGCCAGGCAGGTGGCCGCCCATTTCTTGCGGTGAATTGCGGTGCGATTGCAGAGTCGCTGCTGGAATCCGAACTGTTCGGCTACGAAGAAGGTGCTTTCACCGGATCACGTCGCGGTGGTCATGCAGGCCTGTTTGAAGCAGCGCATCGGGGAACACTATTGCTCGATGAGATAGGTGAAATGCCTCTGGCACTGCAGACTCGACTGCTGCGCGTTCTGGAAGAAAAAGAAGTCGTACGGGTCGGTGGCACGCGCCCTATTCCCGTTGATGTGCGCATCATTAGCGCAACGCACTGCGATCTGGAACAACGTGTGGCCAAGGGAGAATTTCGTGCCGATCTTTTTTATCGCTTGGGTGTCTTGCGAATAGAGATACCGCCACTGCGCGAGCGCAATGACGATGTGATCGAGCTGGCGGCGTGGTGCCTGAAAAATGCACTCGCAGAGATGGGAGTGCGCCCGGGCGCGAATCTGCGAGCCGAGTTGCAAGCCTGCGCCTCTAAGCTGAGGTCTTACCACTGGCCGGGCAATGTACGGGAGCTACGCAATCTGATGCAGCGGGTTGCGTTGTTTCTCTCTGTTGAACCGTTGCAGGCGCTGACGCCGGCCTTTTTGACCAAGCTTGCGCCAGAAATGCAACAGGTGCCGTCATTGCTGGCGTCCGTCGATACGAACCAGCCGCCGGCAAATCTTAAGTCGGTACTCGCACGCTTTGGTGGCAACCGCGCCGAAGCCGCCGCTTTCCTTGGCATCAGCCGCACCACCCTCTGGCGACGCATCAAATCCAGCCCGCCAGTTTGAAGCGTGGCTGGTATTTCTACAGAAATCCTCTCAAGTTTTTCGCGGAACTGACGATTTTTCGAGGGTCAAATTGTGTCTGACCCGGCTGGAGAGAACGTCATGGAACAAAAACGGCCCGAGGAAAATTTCGTGCTGCCGGCTGCCGGCAAGCGCCCCGGCGAACATCAGTGGACACCAGGATCAGATGTCCAGTCACTATGGAAACGTCACGGCTGGACGCCCCCTAGCGAAAAGCGACGCACAGAAAAAAAGCCGCTCGAAACGCCCAGACCGCCACTGCAAATCGTACGTGGCTGATGTGCTCAAGGCAAAGACGAATCAGTCTTCCTTCCCACCCTCAATACCCAGTTCCTGAATCTTACGCGTGATGGTATTGCGGCCAATACCCAGTCGTATCGCGGCGTCATTCTTGCGCCCGTGGGTATGCCTGAGCGCTGTTTTGATGAGTGCCGATTCGAACTGTCGACCAAGGGCATCCATGACTTCCGGCTTACCGGCAGAGAGCATTCTTGCCGCTTCGGATTCCAGCATCATGATCCAGTTGCTGCGGTCATCTTGCATCGCCAACAATACGGGCGCCGCAGCGTGGTTTGTTTCGACAATGGTTGGTTCGCTCGGAGCAGCACTCGGCTGATGCAAGGAGTTCGTTGAATTCAAGGGGGCCACCACGCCAGCGGTGAGCTCTGTGGGCAAGTCTTTTATTTCTACGGTCTGGCCGGGCGCCATGACAGTTATCCAATTGCAGAGATTTTCCAGCTGACGCACGTTACCCGGCAGATCCAGCGATGCGAGACAATGCATTGCCTGGTCGGATAAGCGCTTGGCCTCTACGCCAAGCTGGCGCGCGCTATGCGCAAGGAAATGTCGCACCAGCAGGGGTATGTCATCGCGACGCTCACGCAGGGAAGGCAAGCGCAAACGGATCACGTTGAGCCGGTGATACAAGTCTTCGCGGAACAAACCCTCGCGGACCCGCTGCTCGAGATTCTGGTGAGTCGCTGCAATGACACGCACATTGGCCTTGAGGGACTGATGACCCCCGACGCGATAGAAATGTCCATCTGACAGCACACGCAACAAGCGTGTCTGCAGGTCGAATGGCATATCGCCAATCTCATCAAGAAAG
>SYFN01000018.1 GCA_005800405.1 Burkholderiales bacterium | reverse complement strand
TTCACCACGTCGGCAAAACCCTCGCATTTTAACCCGCTTTACCCCCTGATCTCAATGCGCATCTGGCAGCATTTGTTGCCAAGAGATTATTTCGGTATTTCATTCGATTTGTTTTGTGGTTTTGGGGCATCGGGTGTACCGGGTGTGGTCGTTGCAGGTTGGGCCGGTTTTGTTACCTGATCCATCACACCCGCTCCCGATGAGCCGGCCGGCCTGCTGCCGATAAAACTCAGCGCGAGGGTCGACGCAAAAAAAACGGCTGCGGCAATTCCGGTAGATCTCGAGAGGAAGTTTGATGATCCACTGGCACCAAACAGACTTCCGGACGCACCGGAGCCGAAGGCGGCACCCATGTCTGCACCCTTGCCATGTTGCAGCAGCACCAGACCAATAATAATCAGCGCCGTGATGACCTGAATGAAATTGACGATTGCGAGAAAATTGTTCATGTTAAGGATTTTTCCATTTTAATAATATGTTGCTACTTTTCCTTCAGTCGTCGTAAGCTGCGCAACGCTACAAACTTTTTCCGTTTGAAAATGGCGCCAAGTCCCTGATTTTCGAAGGCCACTGAATCACACAACGACGCCAACTCACTACACAACGCGGGTTCACTCGGCGTCTTTTGAGACACCAGCGCATTTGATTCCGCAAAAACTTTGTTGTTCAAGCGGATTTCGCAATGGCGAGGAAATCCTCCACCTTGAGCGAGGCCCCACCTATGAGCCCACCATCGATACCGTCCATCTCCAATAAATCATGGGCGTTGTCCGGTTTCACACTGCCACCGTAAAGCAGGCGTACACCACTGCCGGCGTCAGAATCAACGCCGACCAGCAATGCCCTCAGGTGCGCGTGCACTTGCTGGGCCATCTCGGGTGTGGCGGTTTTACCCGTGCCAATAGCCCAAACCGGCTCATAGGCAATAACGATCTTTCCCAATTGCTGACCAAGCACCGCCAATACGGCCCTGAGCTGGCGGGACACGACCGGTTCGGTTTGGCCGGCTTCCCGCTCTTCAAGCGTTTCGCCAACACAGACAATCGGTGTGAGGCCGCACGCCAGCGCTTGCCTTGCCTTGTCGGCCACGATCGCATCGGTCTCGCCATGAAGACTGCGACGCTCGGAATGCCCGACAATAACGAAATGACAACCAAAATCGCGCAACATCGCACCTGACACTTCACCGGTAAAGGCACCTGACTCATGCAGAGAGAGGTCCTGACCACCCCAGGCTACGGCAGAGCCAGAGAGCGCCGCCTGGGCCTGCGCGAGGTAGGGTGCGGGCACGCAGACTACGAGGTCTGCAGCAAGCCCGCTGGCGCCGGCGCGTATGCAATCAAGCAGTAACGCATTGGCGGCGACGCTACCGTTCATTTTCCAGTTACCGGCAATGAGTGGTCGGCGCATCGTTGTCTGATTCATGATTAACTCGGGATTTTATCCTGTGGGCTGAAAACCGGTCAAACGCGTATCAAGCCACGCTTAGCATGATTTTGCCCACATGCGTGCTGGTCTCCATCAGTGCATGTGCGTCCGCAGCCTGCGCCAGCGGGAATGTCTGGTAAATCACCGGTTTGATTTCGCCATTTTCGAGCAGTGGCCAGACTTTCTGCTGCAGATGCTGCGCGATTTCCTGTTTGAACGCGATCGGGCGCGGGCGCAGCGTCGACCCCGTGATCGTCAGCCGTCGCCTCAGGATCTCGCCAAAATTCACTTCACCTTTGGCACCACCGAGCAACGCAATGATCACCAGCCGGCCATCATCGGCCAGGCAGTTGATCTCACGGTTGACGTAATCACCCGCCACCATATCGATGATCACATTGACTCCAGTTCCACCGGTCGCGGATTTAATGACTTCCACAAAATCTTCAGTGCGATAGTTAACACCCCGCTCTGCACCGAAACTCTCGCAAGCACGGCACTTGTCATCGGTGCCGGCTGTCGCAAAAACGCGGTGACCCAGAGCGCGCGCCATCTGGATCGCCGTCACACCAATACCGGAGCTGCCGCCTTGTACCAGCAAAGTTTCGTCGCCCGAGAGCTTGGCTCGCATGAACAGATTGCTGAATACCGTGAAAAATGTTTCAGGCAGGGATGCCGCCTCCAACAAGGATAAACCTTTGGGTACCGGCAGACACTGCGCACTGTGTGCCGCGCAGTACTCGGCGTAACCACCACCCTGCACCAGCGCACAAACCATATCGCCTTTTTTGAGTGTGCTGCCGGCGAGATCGCCATCAACAATCTCGCCAGCCACTTCGAGACCGGGAATATCGGAGGCACCGGGCGGCACCGGGTAGTTGCCGGTACGTTGAAGTACATCAGGACGATTCACGCCTGCAGCATGCACCTTGATCATGACCTCGCCAGCCTTGAGTACAGGCAGAGGACGTTCAGCAGGTTTCAGCACTTCGGGACCACCGGGATGGACGATTTCTATCGCTTGCATGCATGTCTCCTTTGTTTGTTCTGCTTTCTGACTGTTCGCCTCAGAGAGCAAAAAGCCGTCCGCAAAGCGGACGGCTTTCACGGTCGCAGTACAGCGACCCGTTTATTTACTGCTGCACGACCTCACCGCCGTCTTCCGCCATCGCAGCTTTCATCGACAACTTGAGGCGACCACGGTCATCGGTCTCCAGCACTTTGACGCGTACTTGCTGACCTTCTTTCAGATAGTCAGCGACGGCATTCACGCGCTCGTTGGCAATCTGGCTGATGTGGAGCAGGCCGTCCTTGCCGGGCATGACCTGAACGATTGCACCGAAGTCCAGTAGCTTAAGCACGACGCCGTCATAGATCTTGCCAACCTCAACCGAGGCCGTGAGTTCTTCGATGCGCCGCTTGGCTTCCTGACCGGCTGCTGCATCCACCGATGCGATGGTGACCAGACCTTCATCGGTGATGTCAATCTGGGTACCAGTTTCTCCGGTCAGTGCGCGGATTACTGCACCGCCCTTGCCGATCACATCACGAATCTTCTCGGGATTAATGCGAATCGTAATCAGGCGTGGCGCAAAATTTGACAGCTCGGTGCGGCCATGGGGCATGGCTTCCTGCATCTTGCCAAGAATATGCACGCGACCTTCTTTTGCCTGTGCGAGCGCAACTTGCATGATTTC
>SYFN01000213.1 GCA_005800405.1 Burkholderiales bacterium | reverse complement strand
GGCAACATGGAAGTGCACCTCGAGCGTCGCCTGGCCGAGAAACGCGTTTATCCGGCAATCAACCTTAACAAGTCCGGCACGCGTCGCGAAGAACTGCTGATCAAACCCGATGTGCTGCAAAAAATCTGGATCTTGCGCAAACTGCTCTACGGCATGGACGAGATCGAGGCGATGGAATTCATTCTCGACAAGATGAAGGCAACGAAGAACAATGTCGAGTTCTTTGACATGATGCGCCGCGGCGGATCGTAAGGCAGTTGCCCGAATTGAAACAAAGGTGCTGGATTCCGACCCAGGCCAGAATCAGCGTTGCGAACTCGGGCCAGCCAGAGTAACGCCACGCGGGCGCAGGTCGGGCCCAATCGAGTTTTGAGAAGCTAAACTGTGGCTCAAGCCTTTGATTTCCCTATATAATCCGGATTCTTTTTAACCGGGCAAGTGAGCGCCAACCGGGTCAAGAGGCAGCACAGACCGACGAAGTGGCGATTGGCTACCCAACATAAGTGAGAGCGTAATGAAAGAAGGCATACACCCCGCATACCGCGACATCGTCGTTCACGACCTGTCCTGTGATTTCAAATTCATCACACGTTCGACCGTGCAGACCCGCGAAACTATCAATCTTGAAGGCCACGACTATCCTCTGCTGAAAGTTGAAGTTTCCTCAGAATCCCATCCGTTCTTCACCGGCAAACACAAGATCGTCGATACCGCAGGTCGTGTCGAGAAATTCCGCCAGAAGTTCGGTGCCGTGGGTTCCAAGACCAAAGCGACGGGCTGATCACCGGTCTGACACCGCAAAAAGGCAGCGCTGGCTGCCTTTTTGTTTTCTTTGCGGCAGAATAAGCGCGCCAGTTATCACCCCAATCATGTCACCCCGCTACACCGAATGAGACCCGTTCGACTTCCCGCCGCTGCCACCATCACCTTACCGCGCTGGGGACTGATTGGTCTTTGCCTACTCTACATCCTGCCGGGCATCATTCGTCGCGATCCTTGGAAGACCGATGATGCTGCGGGATTTGGGGTCATGTGGACGATGGCGCACGGCACGATAGGCGACTGGCTGTCGCCCAACATCGTTGGCCTACCCATGCCCAACGATGGACCGCTGGCATTCTGGATTGGGGCGCTCCTGATCAAGCTATTCGGCTGGGTCGCTGGCGATGCGCTGGCGGCACGACTATCCATCCTCGTCTTTTTTGCGATCGGCGCAGCCTCGGTCTGGCGCGCGGCCTTTGTGCTGGGCGGTCGTGGGGAAGCACAACCCCTCAAGCTTGCGTTCGGCGGGCAACCTGCGGCACTGGATTACGGTCGCACACTGGCCGATGGCGCACTGCTGATCTATATGGCTTGCCTCGGACTTCTATTGCGCAGTCATGAAACCGCGACCCCCGCGCTGCATGTGGCCCTGGTCGCGGCATCGTTTTATGCAGCTGCCTGTGTGTTTGACCGTTCGCGAACCACAGACGCACTGCTGCTGGGAGCGACACTCGGTTTACTGGTACTGACGCGTGGCTGGACAGTGCCACTGGGTTTGCTCATGGCGATGCTACTGCTGGCGGCGCTGCGTTATCAGCGAGTACTGCAACAACTGCTGCTGTACACCATACCGCTGACGCTGCTGATACCACTGGTATGGGTCGCCGCACATTCGCTGCTGGTGCCTGGAGATCAGGGACTGGCAGCTCAATGGATGGGCGGTAAATTTTTGATGTCCGGTGGGCCTAGCCTCGTGAATATCCGATTCCTCGGCAAAACACTGCTCTGGCACGCATGGCCCGCTTGGCCTATTGCGCTTTGGGCTATCTATGCATGGCGCACACAGGTAAGCCTGCATATTCTTTTGCCCACAGCAGGCATTGGTGCGCTGCTGCTCAATCTCGCCGCGCCCGTGTCACGCGATGTGGATTTGCTGCCTTTACTGCCGCCACTTGCCATATTGGCAACCTTTGGCCTACCCACATTAAAGCGCAGCGCCATCAACGCGATTGACTGGTTCTCCGTGATGACGCTCTCAGCGATTGCTGCCTTCATCTGGCTGGGATGGATCGCCAAGCAGACAGGCTGGCCAGCGCAGCTCGCAAAAAATGCGTTCAAACTCGCACCTGGATTCAAACCTGAATTCAATCTCGTCGCGTTACTCATTGCGCTGACCAGTTCCATTGGCTGGTTACTGCTGTTGCAATGGCGTCTGGGTCGGCGTCCCCCTGTACTGTGGCGTGCTGTCGTGCTCTCCACGGGTGGGCTGGTGCTGTGCTGGCTTTTGCTCATGACGCTGTGGCTACCCTGGCTCAATTATGGTCAGAGCTATGCAGGTGTCGCAGAGCAGATCAGCAAGCACTTGCCGGATAACTACCACTGCGTCAATGCGCGCGGTGTGGGACCAGCGCAGCGAGCCTCTTTCGCTTATCTGGGTGAAGTGCAGTTTTCAAAAACAGTGGACGACCGCTGCGAATTTCTGTTAGTGCAGGATACCGGTGTGCGCAAGCAGCGCGCACAACTGAGCGTGGTTGAACCTGAATTCACGCTGCTGTGGCAAGGCCGCCGCGCCTCGGACCGCAATGAATCCTTCCGCCTCTTCAAACGCGCTACCCCATGACTGATGCGGTGCACCCGCAAGGCAGCGGCGCACTGACCTCACGCGTGGCCGCATTGGCCTGGCCCATCTTGATCGGACAGCTCGCCGTCATTGCCAACGGTGTGGTTGATACGATGATGACCGCGCGCTACTCCGCGACCGATCTGGCTGCACTGGGGCTGGGTGCGTCGGTATACATCAGCATCTTTGTCGGACTCTCGGGCGTGATGCAGGCGCTCTCTCTCACCATCGGACAGCTCTACGGCGCACGAAATTTTGAAGCGATTGGCTTCGAAGTTCGACAAGGGGTGTGGCTAACGCTATTCCTGTCATGCCTTGGCGCCATCGCTTTGTGTTTTCCCCAGCCCTTGCTGTCGATTGCACAAGCACCGACAGAGCTGAACGACAAGGTCGAACAATATCTGCGCATACTGGCACTCGCACTGCCAGCAACCCTCGGTCTTCGGGTGTATTCATCACTGGACACCGCAATTTCACGACCACGCAGAGTGATGGCCATTCAACTCTCGGCACTGCTGCTCAAAATACCGCTCAATGCACTGTTCATTTTTGGCGGATTGGGTCTGCCAGCTTTTGGCAGTCCGGGCTGCGCCATGGCAACCGCAGTCGCTGCCTGGGTTGCCCTGCTCGCTGGATGGCTGCTGCTGCGTCATGATAATTTTTATTCACAATTCAAAATTTTTGTCGGTGGTCTGGACAAGTCTGTGTGGGCTGCACAATCAGCGTTATTGCGACTCGGTGTGCCTATCGGCTTGTCGTATCTGATCGAAGTGACGGCATTTGCGTTCATGGCTCTGTTCATTGCGCGGCTTGGCAATCATGCAATGGCGGCACATCAGATCACCGCTAATTTCGGTACCGTGCTGTACATGCTGCCACTATCGATTGCAAGCGCGACCGGTACCATCGTTGCCCAGGAAATCGGGGCCGGTCGGCTGCAGTCGGCGCGGCACGCCGGCAATGCAGGCGTTCTACTTGGCACTCTGCTGGCCGTTCTGGTTGGAATCGTTGTATGGATAGCGCGAGCCGAAATCATTGGCATTTACACACCCGATACCCGCGTGGCGGCAGCGGCTAGGCCACTGTTTTTCTTCATCGCCTTTTATCAGCTTTTCGATGCGCTGCAAATCGGTACTGCTTTTGTGCTTCGCGCATACAAAGTCGCGATGGTACCCACCATCATGTATGCGGTAGCACTATGGGGTGTGGGACTGAGTGGTGGCTATCTGATGGGATTCAATGTCATTGGCCATACACCGGATTTTTTACAAGGTGCCGCTGGCTTCTGGCTTGGCAACAGTCTCAGCCTCGCGCTGGTCGGTGCTGCCTTAGTCTGGTATTTGCGACGTATACAACACATCATCGAAGCAGAGAACGGAACAAAAAATAATCTTGCAGCGTAATAAAAGTACCTTGGATTTGGTGCAATCGGCGGCTCACCTATACGGCCTCGATTTCAGGATTCGGATCGGGTACCGGCTCTTGTTACGGCACGGGTTGCGGTATATCGTCGCCAAACGGCGTATCGTCGGGTGAAGGTACAGGGGCGCGATGCATGGCGCGCTCTATCTACGGTCGTTGACGCGGCTCGCCGCGTCGAAAAGATCGACGTTCGGTCGGATTCGAGAACGCTCGAAACTCGATATTCATCACTCCAATCGAACCCGCCGGCCTCTGCACAAAATCGAAACCCTGCCGGACCGGAAACAATACATTATCAAGCAGCACAACATCCGTCCGGCAAGTCGGATTAGCATTCCACAAGTGTGGTCGCATTTCCTGCCAGATCTGATTGCTTATCCATCCCTCAAGGAATAACTGATTCGGATACGTCGTGTGGTCTGCGTCGAGATAGCCCCGTTTTCCATCGTGAACCATCAGATGCGTCGGTGCTTGATCTGCGATGCTCAGGTTGATCCAGCCATCACCGACCGTATGCGTTATCTCGTCCGGATACCCAGGGTACGTCAGATCCAGCAGCCACTGACAGGACAAATCCAGCCGCTTTTCGAGTGCAAGCTCAGTCACCGTGCCAATGGCCGTACTTGAACTATCGAGCACCGTAAATTGCAGACTGGTGACGCGTCCTTGCAAAGTCGGTTCCATACTGCGTATGTGTTCGAGATTTTCATAAAGATTCCAGAATAACCATTTACACCGCTCGGCGTCCGACATCTCGGGCAACTCGGCCACGGGTCTTTGGTCGCAAGACACCATCGTATGCATCAGATCGCGACGCTGCATTTCATTTAGCGTCAGCTCAGTACCTTCGTGATTTTTGTGGGACGTGGCAAGCGGCATCATCAAACTCCAGCGTCATAAAAAAACGATCCATCTGATCTAACGCGTGCGGGCGTATCGCCCGTTTGATAGCGCAACCGCTGATTAAATCCCGCTCATGCGCGTGAGCGCTCAAACTCTCGCATGTAATCCACCAACTGGCGCACACCTTCGACAGGCATCGCATTGTAGAGGGAAGCACGCATGCCACCGACAACGCGATGTCCTTTGAGCTGGCGCATACCATGACGTTCCGCGCCTTCAAGGAAAGCTGTGTCAAGTGCGGTATCTTGCAAAAAGAAAGGTATGTTCATGCGCGAACGTACATCGGGTGCCACGGGAGTCGTATAGAAAGTGGTGCTATCCAGGTAGTCGTAGAGCAGCTTCGCTTTTTCGATATTGCGTTGCTCCATGATGGCAAGTCCACCTTGCTCAAGCAGCCATTCGAAGACCAGCCCGGCCATGTAGATGCCAAAGGTCGGCGGTGTGTTGACCATGGAGCCAGCCTCTGCCTGGGCTTTCCACTGAAACACGGTGGGCGTGATCGGCAAGGCCATATCCAGCAAATCTTCCCGTACGATCACGAACGTCAGGCCTGCGGGGCCAATGTTTTTCTGAGCACCACCATAAATGACAGCATATTTCGAGACATCAATTTCACGCGACAGAATGTACGATGACATATCGGCGACCAATGGCACATCACCGGTGTCAGGCACCCAGTGATACTCGACACCACCAATGGTTTCGTTGGTACATACATGGACATAGGAAGCACCTGCGTGAGATTTCCATGTCGATTGCGGCGGAACATAGTTGAACTGCCGGTCTTCAGAGGAAGCCAGCACATCGACCTCACCGTATTTATAGGCTTCGCTGATGGATTTCTTGGACCACTCGCCCGTATTTACATAGGCAGCGCGAGGATGTCTCCCCAGCAGGTTCATCGGAATGACAGCATTCATCGCCATCGCGCCGCCCTGCAAGAACAAGACCTTGTAATGATCCGGTATTCCCAGCAAGCGCCGGAAATCTGCTTCTGCTTTTTGCGCAATACCAGTGAATTCAGGGCCACGATGACTCATTTCCATGACTGACATACCGCTGCCGTGCCAGTCCGGCATCTCATCGGCGGCACGGCGGAGCACAGCCTCAGGCAATACAGCCGGACCGGCACTGAAATTAATGACTCGCATAGGAATTCGATCCAAGGAAACGGTTGGCGTGACCGGAGTTGACAAGGATTGTGCACCAGAGTGTGCTTTGATCGTGACAACTGAGATTATATTTCATGCGATACAGGATTCGGGTGTATGAGACCCGTATTACTGGTTGGGTCTGGCGCATCGGATACAATTCTGGCTTACAACTCCGCCATCAGAGCGGAAAATAACCACAATAACAGGGGAAAAACATGAGCGACGACGCGCGCGCATTCGAAGATGCAACCTACCGCAAGGTTGGCTGGCGATTGATACCCCTGCTGCTCATCTGCTACGTTATTGCCTACCTTGACCGGGTAAACGTTGGATTCGCCAAGCTGCAGATGCTCAATGAT
>SYFN01000212.1 GCA_005800405.1 Burkholderiales bacterium | reverse complement strand
GTGGGTGTCATGCGTTGTGTAGCGTAACGTTCGGGTTCGACAGTATGCCAGTCTTGCGCGACTTGCGTAGCGCAGCGGCAGGGCAGCTCTGGATGGATGACCCTGCTTATTTGAAGGGATTGTCGACCTGATCGGTGGGTTTGGTGCTCACGCGTGTTGGCAAATCCTCTGCCTGCTGGAGATGAGCCACGGTGTCATCCATCAGTTGCTTGAATTGCAGCGCCAGCGCCAGCCCTGCCTGATCGCGCGTAATGCTCAGCGAGCCGTAGATTTCCAGCTGATCCAGACGGGTTTCTATGGTCAGATCGCCGAGGTTCATGGACTGGGTTTCATTGTCAAAAGGCTTGAGCATCATGGTGCCTCTCAGGGATTGCGTTGGCGCTTGCGCATGCGTGGCTCGGGTAGTAACGCGATTTTTTCTTTCACCTCGGCGGGTATACCGGGAAAAAGATTGATGTTGATGCGCTTTTCCAGCTCGGCGATGGAAACAACCTCAAAGGTATTTTCTGCCGTATTGGGCGAAATCCAGGCAGCGCCTTCTTTTTTTGCCGGATCGTAGACCGCCTTGTAGATGTGGGTAGGAATGAACACGCGGCCGTTGAGGCGCTCGATCTTCTCGCCTTCAAAGATCGGACCTGTCATCACATACAGCTCACTTCGCAGGTTGGTCATGTGCCGTGTGGCGCCCTCAATCGCAGCCCACAGTATCTGATTGTTTTGCCGCTGCTGAGGAACGATATTGGCCAGCGAGAAGCTTTCATGCTGAGCAGCCTGGGTGGGCATGTCTGCAGCGGGTGCCAGGTGACCGCGATCAAATCCGGATCGCGCATAGTCAAGCAGTTCGGCCCTATCTTCTGGCGGGAGCGTTTCTTCCGCATGAAAATTATCTTCCCGTTGGACGCTTCTTGCGCGGATCAGACTCTCCCGAGTGAGCTTCTCTGCCACCCACAACGGCGTGAGTGACACGCCCGAGTGCATGAGCGCAAATGCCTCAAAACATAAACAGATAGTTTTTTTCTGTAGCGCAGGGCGCGTGAATTCAGGCGCTGTCTTGTTTGCAAAATGCTCCAGGCAGGCTGTGGTCTGGGCGCCGGCGGCCGCACTGAATGCCAGCAGCAAAAAGGTGGTCAGCAGTTTTTTCATGAAAAAGACAAGAAGCCGGTCTTGCTGGTTCGAATGGGGCGATCAATGGAAGTTCCGATCGATAGCCGAAGATGCCAAAGAGAAAGTTTACCCCAATGAAACTTTGAGCTTTTTTTGGCCGGCAAGGTCAAAAAGCCTGTGGGTCAGAAGAAAACAGAGACTTACAGCCGATGAGCGCAGGCACCGGGCTTGCGCGACTATCGTGCTGTGATGCAGCGATCCCCGTTGAGTGCTTAAGGAGAGCAATGTGGAATATCAAACGCGCAGTACACAGATACCTTGGTTTACCTGGATGGGAGGCATCGCGCTTTGCGCATTCGCGATGTACCTCGCCGACCCCGTGCAAGGTCGACGGCGAAGAGCGCTGATACAAGACAAGCTGACGCATGTCACGCACGCCACCTCTCGATTGATGGATCAGACGTTGCATGATGCGCACAACCGCTGGTCCGGTTTGCAAGCCAGCGCATTACGCATGCTTTCGTCACGGCAAGCCAAGCCAATTGACGATCATGTGCTGGAGGCTCGAGTGCGCCCCCGGCTGGGGCGAGCCATGTCCTCTATGCGCGACGTGGAAGTTCATGCTCAACAGGGGGCAGTAACGCTGTCAGGTAATCTCGACAGCGATGAGCTGGAAAAGGTTCTCCGGCTGGTGGCGGCCATTCCCGGTGTGGAGTCAGTGAGCAGTCCGGCAGAGGCAAGGTCGGAAAAAATGTCCTCATTCCGTGCGCGCAGTCCGTTATGGGTTACGGGTGCAGCGGGTGCGGATTTCCTCACTTGGTATGCGTTGACACGCCGTCGGCCACTGGGCGTTCTGACTGCCGCGACAGGACTCGGATTGATGTCGCGCGGTGGTACGGGTGCGCGTCGCAGCACCAGCAAGCTCGGCACCCACGGTGCCTCAGGCTTTGAGGCCGAGCGAACGATTGACATTGCCACCTCGCCCGATGCGGTGTTCGACGTCTGGAGTCGCTATGAAAATTTCCCGCATTTCATGTCGCAGGTTATCGAGGTGCGTGATCTGGGAGAAAACCGCTCTCATTGGGTTGTACAGGGACCTGAGGGTCGGGATGTGGAATGGGATACAGTCATCACGGTATCGGATCGTCCGCATCGTCTGGCTTGGCGCAGCGAGTCTAACGCTACGGTAGACCATGAGTGTGTCGTACTGCTGGAGCCGGTAGGCAATGGCACACGCGCCACGGTGAGGCTGTTCTGGCGTCCGCCAATCGCCACTCCGGGCAAGGCAACGACGGTGTTGACCCACACAGATTCCGAGCGCCTGTTGGAGGATGATTTGCATCGCATGAAGGAATTCATTGAGCGAGGCTTACCGACACGCGGCGAGGCAGGTGGTATCAGTGGCGGAAATGTACTGCATTGAGGCTATCTGATGGAACTTCGTCCGTACCCCACATTCCAATTCAAGCCGGATTCTCCGGTTAAAACAAACACACAGGAGTGCGATCATGATGCAAGCCAATGAAGTAAAGCAGCGATTCAGTCAGATCAAGCAGACAATTCAGCAAGCCAGTCAGGCCTGCGCGAGCGCAGGTGACAGCTTACCCGGCAATATCAAGAGCAGTATCGAGCAATTGGATCAGCAATCCGATCAGGCCACAAAAACATTACAGCAATCATCCGATGAAGCGTCGATACGTCAATGTGTCGACGAGCTGGAGCAACTCGGTGATAAGGCCAAGACAGCGTGCGAGAGCGCTGCCAATGTTGATCAGAAGCTCAAGGATGCCGTCATAAAAGCGCATCAGGAACTCTCTCAGCTTAAACATCAGGTTCACTGACGTTCAGACCAACTTCTCGAGATGGTTCGTCCGTCATTCGGTTCTCCCCGTGGTTTGCATTATCATGCGCAGGCTATTAACAAAAACAACCGGGAGACAGGTATGGCGGACGACCACCCGCTTTTGTGGACACCCAGCGCCGATCGCGTAGCGCGTAGTCGGCTGAATCACTTCATGCAATGGCTGGCCACTGAGCATTTCTTGTATTTTTCTGATTATCAGGCGTTGTGGGAGTGGTCGGTCGATGATCTCGAACGCTTCTGGTCTCTGGTCTGGATCTACTTTGATATCAAGAGCTCGGCACCGTATCAGGAGATTTTGTCCACCCATGCAATGCCGGGTGCTGAATGGTTTACTGGCAGCCGCTTGAATTTTGCCGAGCAGCTGTTTCGCTTCAATATCGGAGGCGATAGCGCGGACAAAATCGCAGTGGTAGCCGAATCTGAGGTGCGCGAGCGTGTGACGCTGAGCTGGCGTCAGGTCCGCGAGCAGATCACGGCGGTTGCGCAGGCCCTGCGGGGCATGGGGGTAGAACCGGGTGATCGTGTGGTGGCTTATCTGCCGAATACTCCTGAGGCAGCGATTGCTTTCTACGCATGCGCGAGCATTGGGGCGATTTGGTCATCCTGCTCGCCCGACATGGGTAGTGCCAGCGTACTGGATCGCTTCAGACAGATTGATCCCAAGGTTTTGATCGCCGTCGATGGTTATCGATACGGTGGTAAGGATTTCAATCGCATGGAAGTCGTCGAAACCATGCGCGCTGAGCTCAAGACACTGGAGCACACCATTCTGTTCCCGTACCTGAATCCCGCATCCACGCTACCCGGCGTAACTACCTGGAATACGCTGATTGCACATCCCACAGAAGGCGAGATGCAATTCGAGCAGCTGCCTTTCAATCACCCGCTGTGGATTGTCTACTCATCCGGCACTACCGGGATGCCCAAACCCATCGTGCACGGTCACGGTGGTACGCTCATCGAGACACTCAAAGCGCATGCGTTGCATCTTGATCTTGGTGAGGATGATCGCTTCTTGTGGTTCTCCACAACCGGCTGGATCATGTGGAATTCTCAGGTCACAGGCTGGATGGTAGGCGCTACCATTTTCCTGTATGACGGCAATCCGGGTTATCCGGACATGAATCGCCTGTGGCGTTTTGCAGACGAGATGCAGCTGACTTTCTTTGGCATTGGCGCGGCGTATTTTTCGAACTGCATGAAATTCGGTATCGAGCCAGGCAAGCAGTTCAATCTTTTCCATCTAAAGACCGTGGGGGCCACCGGCTCACCGCTGGTTACCGAAGCTTATCAGTGGGTGTATCAGCATGTGAAGCAGGACATCATGCTGGCCTCCATCAGTGGCGGTACCGATATCGCTGCTGCCTTTGTCGGATCTTGTCCGATTTTGCCGCTGTATGCGGGCGAGATGCAGTGCCGCACATTGGGTGTAGCGGTGCATGCGCTTGATGATCGCGGTCATTCAATCACCGATGCAGTTGGCGAGCTGGTAGTGACCGAGCCAATGCCATCGATGCCACTGTATTTCTGGAATGATGCTGGTGATAAGCGCTACCTCGAGAGCTACTTCGAGCACTACACCGGCTTGTGGCGGCACGGCGATTGGATACGCATCACGCCACGTGGTGGTGCGGTGATCTATGGTCGTTCCGATGCGACCATCAATCGTCACGGCATTCGCATGGGAACGGCAGAAATTTATCGGGTGGTCGAAGACCTTCCCGAGGTGCTCGACAGCATGGTCGTGGATCTGGAATACCTTGGCCGCGAGTCGTGGATGCCGCTGTTTGTGGTCGTACGCGAAGGTGTGGTGTTCGATGAGGCGCTCGATCAGCGCATACGCGAAAAAATTCGTACCCAACTCTCGGGTCGGCATGTGCCTAATAATATTTATACGGTGGCTGAAATTCCACGTACGCTGACGGGCAAGAAAATGGAGCTGCCCATCAAGAAACTGCTGTTAGGTATACCGCTTGAAAAAGTGGCCAATCCGGATGCGATGAGCAACCCCGGATGCTTGACGTGGTATTCCGAATTTGCAGCGCAACGCAAGACGGTCTGAAAGCAAGATGACCCAATTACGGTTAGGCACCGACGATCCATCCTTCCAGCGCATCATGGGGCGGCAGGCCGTAGCCGGTATCGCGGCGTTGCCATCCCCATGCGGCGAGCAGGGCGCACAACACGGCGTCGAGTAAATCGCCACTGCCATCGTCGAGTAGAGCGCGCCGGTATTTTCCTGCATCCAGCGCTATACCTTGCGGATAATCGCCTCGCTCGAGCGCTTTGATTATCGCGAGTCGTGCTGCCCGGCGTTCCGGTGTTTGCATTGCACGCGCATCGTTTTTGTATGAAGCGCGGGTAATCGCCCGGGCTACCATGCCAGGGTAGGCTTCCAGCGCGATACGATCCAGATCGGCTATGTGCATGAAGGGAATGGATACCCCTGCGTCCAGTAACATGGGTGCACCCGCATGCAGCATGTACGCCACTGGTGGATTGACCCATTTCATCGATGACGATGAGCCCGAGATCAGATCGGTGGTCCGATGGATGAACTTGCTGCCGACCGGGCGCGCGTCGCACACTGCTTTGAAGGTATCGCGCAATTCACTGCGCGTGCATTGGCCGATGTGCCGAATGAGCGCCGCCCAATCGTTGGGCCAGCCGAGCTGCACGATCAGCTCGCGCGGAAATGAAAACGGAAAATCGAATCCCGCCAGCCAGGGACCGGGTTGTCGTAGCCAATCTGAAAAACTGTCGAAATCATGCAGTGTCGTCAGGTCGTTCAGCGTAAAGCTGTCTCCGACAAGGCGGCCTGAAGCAATTGTGATGCCTTTGCTGGGGCGGGGCGCCGATGTGAAATCGACGCCATGCAGCAGTGGAGAAGTGCCTGACCTAGCGTGCGGTGCGGGCATCCGGCAATACGACGTTCACATCCAAGACCTCGAGGTTGCCCTGCCGGTCCAGTGAAATCTTCACGTCTTCCGGATTGATGTTCACATATTTTGAAATGACGCCGATCAGTTCCCGGTGCAGTGCCGGTAAAAATTCGGGGCCGCTGTTGAGGTTGTGCTCATGCGCGATGATGATCTGCAGGCGTTCTCTGGCAGATATCGCCGAAGATTTTTTTTCATCTTTGAAAAAAAAGGAGAGTAGCGACATGATCACTTGCCTCCAAAGAGACGTGACAAGATACCTGGCTTTTCATAATCTGCGAAACGCAGCGGCCGCTCCTCGCCCAAAAAGCGTGCGACGACATCTTTGTAAGCCTCGGAGACTTCGCTACCGGCGATGTGGATCGCAGGATTACCTTGATTGGATGCGTGTAGCACAGACTCGGATTCCGGGATGATGCCTAGCAGCGGTATGCGCAGAATTTGCTGTACGTCTTCGTACGACAGCATTTCACTTGCCTCGACACGTTTAGGTACGTAGCGCGTGATCAGCAGATGCTCTTTCACTGGCTCATCACCAGTTTGCGCGCGCCGCGATTTTGCCTGAATAATACCAAGAATACGGTCCGAATCCCGCACCGAGGAGACTTCTGGATTGGTGACGATGATAGCTTCGTCTGCAAAAGTGAGTGCCATAACCGCACCGCGTTCAATACCAGCAGGCGAATCACAGACAATATATTCAAAACCAGAGGAACGCAGTTCATCGAGAATACGCTCGACACCATCTTCGGTAAGTGCGTCTTTGTCGCGCGTCTGTGATGCGGGTAGAACGAACAGATTGTCACAGTGCTTATCCTTGATCAGAGCTTGGGTGAGCGTGGCTTCACGATTGATAACATTGATCATGTCAAAGACGACGCGACGCTCACACCCCATGATCAGATCAAGATTGCGCAAGCCAACATCGAAATCGATCACGGCAGTTTTGTGTCCACGTAAAGCAAGACCGGATGCGAAGCTGGCGCTGGAGGTGGTTTTGCCAACCCCCCCCTTGCCGGAGGTCACAACGATTATCTTTGTCACAGAAAACTCCTTTACTGAGCAAGCACCATCAGACAAAAAATCATTTCAGTTCAATAGGCACCATGTCGAGACGCTCATCTCGAAGGCGAATCTGCACGGGCTTGCCGGACAAGTCCTTGGGCCAGCCCTCATCAAAAGTGCGGTATACGCCGGCGATGGAGACCAGCTCAGCCTCTAGGGACAGTGAAAAAATACGAGCCTGAGCGTTGCCGGCAGTGCCAGCCAGTGCGCGGCCGCGAAGCGGTGCATAGATATGAATACTGCCATCAGCGATGACTTCCGCTCCAGCGTTGACAGCAGCAGTCAGAACAAGATCACAACCTCGCGCATAAATACGTTGTCCGCCGCGCACGGGCGTGTCGACTACCATCGTACTGACAGGCTGGGCCGCTGCCACTGTTGCGGGTGCTGCTGTTGCCGGCACAGCTTTGTGTTTTTCTTTAGCGGCAGTGTCGGGTGCAGGCAGTGATGGTGGTGGTGTCAGCTCGAACTGCCGTGAGGTATCTACTTGGTCGATGCTCAGGCCATGCGCCCGGATTTCATCTTCGAGACAAGCAGGTACATTCCGAACCGCGACCGGATTCAAGCGATGTGATTTGAATAGAGCGATCAGACGTCGCCAGTCAATCTGCCCCGTGGACAGTGCGGGTGACAGGTGTACGAAGTCGAGCAGGGTGAATTCGTCTTCGAAGTAATCAGGAGTTCCGGCGGTGAGTTGGCCTAACGCCGAAGACAGATTGTCGTAGTCGGTGTCGCCTATGAGGGCGGCAACAGCGACCACTGTGGATATCTTGATTTCCAGCGGCTTCCTAGCTTGGTTCTTTGACATACAGTCCCGGGCTTGTATCGGCCGCTCGTCCGGCGCCGGATGAGTCGGGGCAAGACCGCGCTCGCCGGGCGTTATTATACCTGTGCTCCTCTTATTGTTTGCGCGTGCGCAAAACCACCAAGAAATAATCTCGATAGACCGCTCGCCGCGTTGGCACCCTTCGCGTGAGGCTGACTGGCAAGCTGGGTTCGCCACCGCAGTCTTGTCAAGTGCAGGTTTTTGATAGCCGGTATTTGTGAATTCTCAAAGCCACCGCATCGTCGAATGACAAACTCGACCAAGCAGGTCTCGGCAGCGTTCGGCATTATCATGGTGTTTTCGCATCGGCGTTTTTGCGTTTTTTCGGGCGCGCGTCAGATGCCCGCTGGCGTGGCCTTGAGCACCGAATTTTCCTGATTCTCCATCGATCTCAAGGAGTCATAATGCCTAAAACACAGCAGCACAATCCGGTAGTTGATATGGTTCAGTACCAGTTGGATGCGTCTATACAGCTGGCTGATGTCGTATTTTCCGGGACGGAAAAAATTGATCGGGCAGTGCTGGATGTCACGCATCAGGCGGTTGACAGTCAGCTCAAGCTGGTACGTGCGATTGCGAATATGCGTGATCCGTCGAGAATGGCGGACTTGCAGCAGGCTATTTCCGACCGGCCTGAAAAAGCCATGCACTGCCAGCAGCAAATCATGTCGGCGGTGGTTGAAATGCAAGCCGAGTTTGGACGGTCTGTTCGTGACTATATGGATCGCGTAAGCCACACGGCGGCTGACCAAGTCGAATCCGCTCAGCATCAGGCAACAGCAGGCTTGAGTCAGCCCAGTGAGGCGATGGTGAATCCTTTTACTGGCATGATGGGCGTGTGGGGGGCAGGCTTTTCGCGAAGTGAACCGCTTCGCCACACAAAATATGACAGTCGCACGCAGCAATGTAGAAACAGCTGCTAATTTTGCCCGCGACGCTGTCTCAAGAACGGTCGAGCATGTGGTTGAGGAAGTGGAGCATCCTCATGCACATAAAAGAACGACTGCAAACAAGAAAAAATAAAGAGCGAATTGAATTTACTCGGATGACTCATTTCAGTGAGTCTATCCGAGTATTAAACTGAAAACCAATGCGTGAGCAGGACTATCAAGAAGTGCTTGGATTTATTGCATTCCAAACAGGCTGCAGTCGAGCATATCCTTCGGGAGCTTAGACTGCTGCAATAGGATTCCATTCTTTGTTCACTTTCGTTGTAGCAGCGAGGGCTGCGGCTTCACGCGCTCGTTTTCCTGCAGCTTTTGACCGTGAGCTGGAAGGTGGCAGACGACGCAGCGTCCGCAGAGCGTCTCGATCTTTGATGCCGATCGAACGTTGGTCAACGCTGATCAGACCAATTTAATTGAATGCGGACAGGGTGCGACTGACAGTTTCCAGTGTTAGTCCCAGATAGCTGCCAATTTCATGGCGAGTCATGCGCAGGTTAAATAGTTTGATGGAATAACCCATTTCAGCGAAGCGCTCTGATAGCGAGACCAAGAAGCGCGCTTCTCTTGCCTCGGCAGAAAGTGCGCCAAGCATGTTGACCATCGCTTGTTCACGCACCAATTCGCGGCTCATGACGCTATACATCGCGTGCTCAAGCTCGATATAAGACCGACCAAGTGCAGTGAATTTTTTGAATGGCAGGAGAATCAGATCGCAATTCGATAAGGCGACGGCCTCGGAGGAGTAGCGTTTGGTGTGTATGCCGTCCACACCGAAAAGGTCGCCTTTCATCGGAAAGCTCAGTACTTGCTCATTGCCATACTCGTCAATCAGTACTGTTTTTAGAAATTCTGAATGTACGATAAATAATGTATCAAACGGTTGGCCGATCGTGTGTATGCGTTGACCTGTTTTAAACTGAACATGCTGAAAGAGGAATTCCTCATCGTTCACGGATGGTGCTGCAGGTATACGAAGAAGATCGCAGAGTTCTTTGAGATTCGACCATAACTTTCCTTGCCGCTGCCAGCCAGCTTCACCAGAAGACGTATGCTGAATCGCATTCGTGTTGCCGGGACGTGGATCGGAAATTTGTATTGATGTCATGATCATCTCCTGATGTTGAGGGCTGAATGAATTAGTAGTGTTTCGCTTCATCTTATGCATTGTCGTCGCACGTTCCAGAGCGCCGGGCTGTGGCATGGTTTGGTCGGAATGAAAATCTAATCGAGTCACGGTAAGAAATCCTTTTCATGTTCATTGTCGCTAGCCAGTTGCGCGTCACCTTTTCGGTTTCTGAGCATCATGCGTTTTGCGAGTGGGTAGAATCGCTACAGCGTGTTTCAATGGCTATCGGGTTGCTCTGAATACCATTCAAGTCACGACTGAGCTTCGTTAGGGCTATTCCTATCTTCCCAACTTTGTTCGATTGATCTTTGATCAGCATGAAACTCAAGGCTTGAATTTTTCGAGTAAACTCTGCACGACAGCGTATTTGACCAACTCGGCAAGCGATCTGCTCCCCATTTTTTGCAGAATGCGTGTCTTGTGAGTGCTGACTGTTTTCACTGACAAGTGAAGAAGCTCTGCGACCTCGGTGACAGATTTTCCGGATACAAGAAAATTGAAGACTTCAAATTCTTTGTCAGACAATGATTTATGAGGCATGTCAAGCCGAGTTGGCATAGCGTCCATTGCCAGCTGCTCGGCGACATCCATGCTGATGTGGGGACGTTCATTGTGTACTTTTCGAATGGCTTTCACCAGCTCGGTACCAGCGCTTTCTTTAGTCATGTAACCCAGCGCACCCGCTTGAATTGCGCGGGCCGCGTACTGATTTTCGTCGTGCATGGTGAGTACCAGAATCGCCAGCTCCTGGAACTCATCTTTGATCTGTCTAATTAGGTCCATGCCGCTTCACCCGGGTATGGACAAATCCATCGCGAGAACATCGAAATCACCTTTACGGACCAAAGCGAGTACCTCAAATCCATCGCTTGTCTCGGCAATCACCTCGATCTCTTCCGCCTTGCTCAGTATGTGTTTCAGGCCTTCACGCATGAGTGCGTGATTGTCTGCAATTACTGCGCGAATCATGCCAGGCTCATCCTGTTGGTCTGTCTGGCCACCGCGTCGTTGTTTTCGTTGTGCATTTCAGATACTCCAGCGCAATTCAAGATGTGTCTTGGGAATTATTTTCATCATGGTTTCCTTTTAGTAACAAAATGACAATACATGGAGTAAATGTATCAGCTTTCGACACAGCTACCTATATAATTCGGATCAAGAATCTTTTCTTGCCGGGAATTTTGTGCTTGTTTTTTATGATTTGTTCCCGCTGAGAATTGGTTCCATTTTTCTAGAGAAATATTTTGTGAATAGGCTCATCTGCGTTGGGGGTGCGAGAAGTGCACTTGACCGTCGCGCCGCTGTTACACTGCGGACACTATTTTTTACACACTTCAACCTCAGTTGATCAAAAGAATGGATGCGGACCTTTGAAAATCGGACCGGATGAAATCGGGCACATCATTCAGCTAGCTATTGCCCCCGTGTTTCTGCTGACTGGCGTGGGTACCAATATGCTGGTGCTGACCAACCGACTCGCGCGGATCATTGACCGCTACCGAGCGCTGGAAGAACGATTGAATGTGTGGGATGGTCAGCCAAGCAAGCAGCCCAGTGCTTCTGAGCAGACAGAGCTCAACATGCTGTTCAAAAGAGCGCAGAAAATCAATCGTGCTATTTTTTTTCGACGACATGTGCACTGCTGATTTGCATGGTGGTTGCTGTACTCTTCATTGCCGATGCACTGAACCTGAGACTCAGTCTGGTGATTGCGAGCTTATTTGTTCTCGCTATGATGTCGCTCACGGCAAGCTTCATTTATTTACTGCGTGAGGTCTTTCTTGCTACCGGTTTTCTGGACGAGCAGCACAAACAATCTGCTAACCAGTCGAGGCAAGGCTGACCGGGATTAAAGGCTCCAGCAAAAAGTCACTTGTGTTGTTGCAACGCTTTGCCGGATGAGTGTACTTTCTGTACCGGCGCGCCTAGCAGCGGCTTTTTGTTCGAGCCTCTTGGTGTCGCTCAACTGTTTGCGATGAGCTTGCAGGATTGTTCAAACAAAGGATGTTTGCGATTTGGAAACATGTCACAGATGGTCAGATGATTAACGCCTTGTAGCGCGATATCCGCTTTGTGCACTGACTGCCAATGCCTGGCGATCAAGGCCGTCTGACGCTTAAATTCTGCTGACTCGAGATCCTTTACCGAGGTGATGAAGGGTATCGGGTGGGACTGCGGCATGTAGCCCGGCGTTAGCTGAAGCGCATTGTCTCCCGTAATTTTCAGATCCCCATTGACAAACTCTGCATACCGAACCGGCTTGAGGTCATACAGGCCTGACATCAGGATACCGGCCTTGATCAGACTGGCTGGCAGCTCTGCGTCACAAGCGTTCCAGAGCGCTGCCATCATCATCGCTGCCAGATGAGCGCCTGCAGAATGACCGGCCACCACAATACGCTCCGGGTCGTATTTATATCGTGCTGCGTTTTTGTAGAGCCAGGCAAATGCGCGTAGCTGCTGTCGCGTGATTTGTTCAATGGACGCTACGGGTGCGAGGGTGTAATTCGTCAATGCGACATTGAATCCTGCTGCGTGGTAGCCTGGTACGATAAAGGTGAAATCGGATTTGTCCAGGGACCACTACCACCCACCGTGGATGAAGACCAGCAGCGGTGCACCCGGACGAGGGGCCGGGATGAAATCGAGTCGCTCACCGATTGCGCTCCCGTAGGGAATATCCAGTAAGCCTGCATGTGTGCGCCTGACCAGTGCCGATTCATTCTGCCAACAGGTAAATAGTTGAGGATGATCGGGAATCTCCGCGCGGGCATTGTACTGCCGGGAGTAATAGTCAATTTTGGACGCCAGAGTATCGGGTGCTGTCGGGATGGGGTCGCGCATGAGGTCTCCTGCCAGTTTGAAATCGATAATGCCGTGTGGGCGAGCAGTGTAGTGCATAACACCTGCCGGTTCAAAAACGACCGACGAGACTTCTGATTTACGTTGACGGTAAGGTAAATCGTCTTCTACACTTCCCCCGTTTTGGTGCTCGCGGGCCGTTCTCGGCTCGCAGTTAAACGGGAAACACGGTGCAAAAGCTTGCCAGCGCGGCAAGTCGCTGCCAACGTGTGCTGCCCCCGCAACGGTAAGCAAGTGCATGGTTCACCATGCGATCCGCGTACAACGCCACTGTGCTCAATGCATGGGAAGGCTGCCCGGAATCACTTGCTAGCCCGGATACCGGCCAGAATAGGTGGAAGCCTGAAGCTTCTGTTGAGTTGCGCCCGCGGGGAAGCTGGCGCGATATCCAAAACTGAGAGTTCCTATGTCCCGTTATTTCCCGGCCAGCGTTTGCCTGCTTGCCTTGTATGGTCTTTTCTTTGCCTCATCAATACACGCACGAGTCACTCAGCCTAGCCAAACCCGGATGCTGCCCTCCATTTCTGTCGTTGGCACCCGCTTTGAGCAGCAACTTCGTGATGAGCCTTTGAAAACCAGTGTTGTGTCGGCAGACGATATCTTGCGCAGCGGTGCAAGGACGCTCGTGGACGTACTCGCACTCCAAACCAGCATTCAGGTTATTGATAACAGCGGCAGTCCAAACCGTCAGATTGATCTGCGCGGCTTTGGAATGACTGGCGATCAGAATACGTTAATACTCCTTGATGGCCAGCGTATTAGTGAAAATGAGTTGGCAAGCGCTGATCTGGCGTCGATTCCCCTCGATTCAATCGAGCGTATAGAAATTTTACGAGGGAGCGGTTCGGTACAGTACGGTAGAGGTGCGACCGGCGGCACTATCAATATCATTACGAAAAAAAATCAGGAGACAGATATTCATGCGACGGCAGGCGTCACCATCGGCAGTTATGGCACGCGTGGCGTGTCTGCTTCGGCCGGGCTGTCGCACGATCGACTGAGCCTCAATGTCTTTGCTGACAAGAATGAAACGGACAACTACCGAATCAATAACCGTTCTGTTCAAGAGAATGTGACCGCGGCGCTGAACTACCGAGGTGATGGGGGACCACTCTCCCTGCGATTATCCTCTGGGCAGCAGTCTTTGGGTTTGCCGGGTGAACGTACTGCAGCACAGTTACTGACTGATCCGCGTAGCGCAACCACGGCTACCAATTCAGCGAGCCTTGACAGCTTGCGGATAGCCTTTGCTACAGAACAGAAATTTTATCTTGGATTTTTTGCTCTGGATATAACGCATCGTACGCGTGACTCAAAATCTTTCTATAAGGATTATGGTTATACGACACCTGACTTGACTAAGGTGGGCGCACTAAGTTTTTCTCCTCGTTTTCGTTTTCCATTCGAAACAGGGACTGTTCATCATTCATTTGTAATTGGCGGGGATTTGGATAGATGGAACTGGAATTATTTTTCTTCTGACGTCAATGTCGTTCCCTCATCAACCGCACAACAAGTCAACACGTCGCTTTACTTCAGGCATACCAGTAATTTCAATTCTGGTACCTCGATCGCACTAGGTGTTCGCGAGCAGCGAACCGTCAATGATGTGAATTTCTCAAACGCGATAGCTCAACAGATTCGAACTACACCAGCCTACGAAATAGCACTGCGTCAGGATCTACAAGGAGGGTGGTCTTTACATGCCAAATCAGGCAAGAGTTTTCGGCTGCAGACAGTTGATGAGTTGCGACCTCCCTGGGGATCAATCGTACCAACGGTTCTAGAGCCTCAAACTTCGCAGGATCTGGATATTGGTGCACGCTATGCAGATAGTGCTCTTACTGCGGGCCTCAGTCTGTTTCGTATGAAGCTTGAAAATGAAATCATGTACTACCCTTCAGTTTTCAATAATGTAAATCTACCTCCGACCGAACGAAGAGGTGTAGAACTTGATGCCAAGTGGCTGGCGAACGCTTTCATGACCTTAGAGGGTGGCTATAGTTATACCAACGCAGAGTTCACCAGTGGAGCCGTTGGAGGGGTTTCAGTGACAGGAAAACAGGTGCCGCTGATTCCGCTGCATAAAGCGTCGGTTGCAGCAGTCTGGCGAGCCAACGAGCGTACTAGTTTCACGTTGCGAACCACTTACAGTGGGGAGGCACGTTTGGACAACGATCAGCAAAATACATCAAGTTTCAGGAAACCTTCTTTTCTCATTGCAGACTTTGTTGTGGTTCATGAAATAGAGAAATGGCGTTTACGTGCTAGCGTCTTGAATCTTACAGATGAAAATTACTTCACTTATGGTGGTCTCTCGGGCACGTCGTATTATGCTTACCCTGCCTTGGGTCGATCATTTCTATTCACCGTTGACCGAAGATTCTGACATTGCGAGACCGACGTCACCTATCGCTCTGGATATTTCTCTCTACGGTCACAGGGTTGGGGATCACGGCGGCCGTCACCTGCGGTAGTACAGGGTGCGAATTCCCGCATGATTGGGCGGATCCGGTTTTTCAATTACGCTGGCCTCGCGTTTTGGTGGCCTTAGCCGTGGGCGGCTTGCTATCTCTTGCCGGTGCGTTGATGCAGCTTCTCCTGAGAAATCCACTGGCCGATCCCTATGTGCTGGGTGTATCCGGTGGTGCCGCTGCCGGCGCCTTGAGTTTGAGTTTGCTATTGCCAGCCTCGGTGGCGATCTACAGTCTTCAGTCAGGCGCCTTGCTCGGTGCGCTGCTGGCGACTGCACTGCTTCTGCTTTTGGCCCGTCGCAGTTTCTTTCATGAGATCCTGCTGGACTCGGGGACAGGTGGTATTCGCCTGATTTTGACCGGGGTGATGATCTCGGCCGGCTTCGGTGCTTTGATCATCTTGCTGCTCGCGTTATCGCCAGATGTGCAGCTGCGAGGCACATTATTTTGGCTCATGGGCGAGCTGGATTCCAGCGATTTTCTCGTTCCTGCATGGCTTGTGCTGCTGGTGGCGTGTGCCTGGTCTTTCACTCATGCCGCGGCACTTAATGTGTTTTCCCATGGTCAAGTGACGGCACATTTGCTGGGCTTAAATGTACGGCGGCTTCAGGTCAGTCTGGTTTTGATTGCCTCGATATCCACCGCAGCCGCCGTAGCCGTTGCCGGCACCATAGGTTTCATCGGTTTGGTCGTGCCTCACGCGCTGCGCCTTGTCATGGGCAATGATCAGCGCGTTCTGTTACCTGCTTCCGTGCTGATTGGCGGCATCGTACTGGCACTGGCCGATCTTTTGGCACGCAGTATCGCTGCACCTGTACAACTGCCCGTCGGTGTGGTGACTGCGTTCATCGGTGTGCCGGTATTTCTGATGTTACTTGCACGGAGTCGGTCATGACACTATTGCAAGTGAGGGCGCTAGAGATTGCCGTCGGTGATCGACGGTTAATACAAAATCTCGAGTGGCAAATTAGTCGCGGTGAATTCTGGTGCATACTCGGAAAAAACGGTGTGGGTAAAACGACACTGCTGCAAGTTATTGCCGGTCTTCGTTCACCATTAAAAGGTCAGATTCAATTACTAGGCGATCTACTGCAAAGTACCCCCTTGGCTTTGCTTGCACGGCGTCGTGGGCTAATGATGCAGCAACAAGTTGATAGCTTTTCACACACCGTGTTCGATGCGGTCGCTATTGGACACGTAGCAGAATGTACCGGCCTGAACGACCAATGCATGTCTGGTCACATCGCCGTGCGGGCAGCACTTGAAAAAGTGGGGATGGCCGGAAGCGAGGGACGCAATATACTCACGCTTTCAGGTGGCGAGCGCCAGCGCATCGCACTTGCCGCGCTGCTGGTCCAGGCGCCTGAACTCTTGTTGCTTGATGAACCGGTGTCGCATCAGGATGTGGCACAGCAATTGCAGGTAATGCAGCTGTTGCATGAACTGTCACTGAATCACGCAGTAGTCTCGAGCTGCCACGATATCAACTTGGCGAGACGCTTCGCAACTCACGCGTTGGTTCTCGGCGATGGACAGTATTGGCTGGGTTCGGTCGGTGATACGTTAGTACCTGAGATACTGCGCGTGGCATTCGGATGCGAGTTCCTGCAACAGGGCGACTTGTTGGTACCGTCTCAAGGGCATGTGACCAGCGTCATTTGATAGCGCTGAGTCTCGTATGAGACGACGGCAATCAGACCTCAGCTTCTGGGCCAGAGTACCATCTGGGTGCACCGAAACAGCGCGATATTTTTCCCAGCTGCGCTGACGGTCGCATCCCACACCTGGGTTGTGCGACCCAGATGAATCGGGCTGGCGGTGCAATCCACTCTACCCTCGCGTGCTGTTCCTAAAAAGTTACTCTTTAGCTCAATCGTGGTGAAGCTGTTCGCACCTTCTGGTAAATTGATCATGCATCCATAACCGCAGGACGTATCCGCCAGCATGATGATGGATGCTGCGTGCAGATAGCCATTTGGCGCGAGATGATGGGGTTTGATGTCGAAGCCGGCGTTGATTGCCTGAGTGGTCACGGAAACGATGTCGAATCCCAGTAATTCCGGAAGGGTGCCTTGTTGACGCTCATGTAGCTGGTTGAGGGATATTGTTGTCATGACTCTCTCCGAATTGATTTTGCTGGCGCCACTATGGATAGATGCTTATGGCGATTCAGGTTGTTGATGTCTGCGGACTGCGTCAACCTGCTCGCAGACATCGGCAATGGCGGCTAGCATTTGTGGTGTGGGGCGATTGAGCAGTTTGCCGTTTACCTTCAAGATATGCTGCTGACGCACCGCTTTGAGCGACGTGAGTTTTGTCCAGCGCTCAAATTCGCCGGAGTCATCACTGATCAGAATCGCATCTGGATTGGCTGACACGACCGCTTCCCTGCTGACCGTCGGGGTAAGCTGATGGAGACCACCAAATACATTGTTGGCGCCACAAAGATTGAGAGCTTGTGATACGAGATGTTGCCCATTGAGCGTCATCAGTGGCGATGGCCAGATTTGATAAAAGACAGTAACTGGTGTGCGACCCCGATATCGATCGCCAAGCAAAGCCAGCGAACGCCTGAAATCGGCTGCAGCATTGCTACCTGATGTGCTGCCAGCGAGTATGGCTATTCGCTCGAGGTTCGTCGCAATGTCTTCGAGGCGCCGCGGTTCGCTCTCGAAAACGGCATAGCCCTGTTGTCGGAGTTGGGCGATTTGTTTCGGATTGTTCCCGCTGGTCCAGGCCACGATCAGATCCGGCTTCAGCAGCGTGATGCGCTCAATATCAAGCCGCACACTGTTGCCTATTGAGGAAATTTGTGCGGCTTCAATCGGATAATCACTGCCTGAGGATACGCCGATGACTTTTTTACCAGCACCGGCCAGGAACAGCAGTTCGGTTGCGTGGGGCGCCAGGCTCGCGATGCGCCTGGCCGGTGCTGACAGGGTGACGCTTTGACCACTGTCGTCAATCACAGAGATTTTTGCGCTCGCAATGGAGCAGAAAAAAACGGACAACAGGGCTACTGGTTTTGCGACGGACAGCGGTCCGAATGGCTTCATATTTCGAGATTGTCGATCAGGCGCGTCACACCCAGCTTGGCTGCAGCGAGTGTGACCAAGGGTTCATCCTGCGCCAGATCTCCCGCCGTCGGCGGTTGAAGATCGACGCGCTTGCGTATGGCGACATAATCCGGATGCCAGCTACGATCTTTCAGGTGCTGCATCGCATTGTTTTGCAGGAGCGAGACGTCGAGATTGCCTTTCCGCATTTCATCTGCGATGTTATTAAGCTCGCGGAACAGCGCAGGCGCCTCTGCACGCTCTTGTTCCGACAGATAGCTATTGCGCGAGGAAAGCGCCAGACCATCCTTGGCCCGGTAGGTTTCTGCGGCGATGATCTGGGTGGGTAGCGCGAATTGGCGAGCCATGTTCCGAATGATCATCAGCTGCTGGTAATCCTTTTTGCCGAACACCGCGACGCCCGGTTGCACACAAGAGAAGAGCTTGAGCACGACCGTAGTCACGCCAGTGAAAAACCCCGGTCTGAATTCACCCTCCAGGATATTGCCCAGATCCGCTGGGGGTTGGACACGAAATTCCTGAGGTTCGGGATAAAGATCTTTTTCGGTTGGTGCGAAGAGTACGTAGACGCCTTCTTTTTCAAGCTTTTCGATATCTGCGGCGAAAGTACGAGGATATTTATCAAAATCTTCGTTCGGACCAAACTGTAAACGATTGACGAAAATTGACGCCACAACGGGGTCACCATGCTTGCGCGCCAGACGCATCAGGCTCAGGTGGCCATCGTGCAGATTACCCATGGTGGGAACGAAGACCGTACGCAACTGACCACGCAATTGGTCACGCAACTCATCAATCGAAGAGATGATTTTCATCGGATTAGGATCAGCAGAAAGGGCTGGGCTCCGGTATTTTTGAACAGCGGCTCAGCACCACAGGTTAATTCGGTGAATAGGACAGGCGCACATAAATCGGCGCGAATGCTTCAGCTTGGGTGATTTCGATCAGCGCTTCTTTTGCCAGCTCCAGCAGTGCGATGAAATTCACGACGACCACGGGCACACTACGAGAGGGATCGAAGAGCTCATGAAACTCGACGAATTTGGTTGATTGGAGATGACGCAATATCGAGCTCATGTGCTCACGTACCGATAATTCCTCGCGCGAGATCGTGTACCTTACAGTCAGTTTTGCGCGCCGCAGAAGATCGCTCCATGCAGTCTGCAGATCGACGACATTGACATCAGGGAAGCGCGTGACGACGGCTTGATCCACAAAAATTTGCGTGCGCACAAAATCGCGTCCAACCTGGGGCAGCGTGTCCAACTGAAATGCTGCAAGCTTCATTTGCTCGTACTCAAGCAGACGGCGCACGAGTTCAGCGCGCGGATCGGCTGGTTCCTCGCCTGAGGCTACTTTTTTCGAGGGTAGCAGCATGCGTGATTTGATTTCAATCAGCATCGCCGCAATCAGAAGGTAATCAGCCGCGAGTTCGAGATTACGCTTGCGAATCTGCTCGATGTAACCCAAGTACTGTACTGTGACCTGCGCCAGCGGAATATCGAGAATATTGAAGTTTTGTTTGCGGATCAGGTAGAGCAGCAGATCGAGCG
>SYFN01000211.1 GCA_005800405.1 Burkholderiales bacterium | reverse complement strand
GTCGCGAAATGATCTGTTTGGTCTCACCAGCACCGAGATTAGTGTCGATCCTGAAAAGGGCGGTACCTGGGGTTCGACAGTATTGCCGCAGGGCTTGTTTACAATCGAAAATGAGGCGGATCATCGCTACGGCATCGAGGTCAAATTTGACGAGACCAACAAGACTTTCGCCATTAGCTCAGGCACGACTGGCGATACCTCAAGTATTAAAATTCCCAATGCCTCTGCGATTGCCAATGCCCTTTTTGGCCTGCAGCTGGCTGAGGGTCAAAATTATACTGATACTTCAGCTGTTCCTCTGCGCGGTATTCTTTCTCATCCCGCAGTCCTTAAAGGAAATGCAATCGGTATTAACCTCGATAACAAATTCCAGGTCGATGCCACGAACAACCAGTTCGTCGTTACGGTCGATAACGTGACCGGTCTCATCGTCATGCCCGAGCGATCTGATTACACCGAGGGTGAGTTTATACGTGACCTCGAGGACCGTATTAATGCCCTGGCCGACAACTATGGTCGAACTGTCGGCGGTGTGCGAGTGGCCATCGAGACTATTCCAGGTACCAACAACAAGACATTCAAATTTACGACAGGCACGACAGGAGACAACTCCTTTCTGAAAGTATCTGCAAACAGCATCTGGGGTTTGACTGACTTGCCGAGTGCACGTGGCTCCACCAGCCGCTGGCTGCAACCACCGCAGGCAAAAAATGTGGATGGTTTCCCGCTCTATGTTGACCGCGATGGTCTGGAGACCTCCAATCCCGGTACCTTCTCTGAAGATGAAACCCGCGATCTGTGGTCGCCCGTCTTCCTCGACAAAGGTGAGCTGACCTTCGATACGGCCGGTAAGCTCGGATCGCCCATGGAAGCAATCGCCTTCAAGAGTTTTACGGATCCTGACTCCGGTTCAACGCTGCAATTCTCGATTGATTACGCTTCATCGACTCAGTACTCATCACCATTCTCGGTCAATAAACAGGATCAGAATGGTCGTCCTGAGGGAGATCTGATTGGTGTCGATATTGGCGATGATGGTCTGGTGTCTGCTTCGTACTCCAATGGTTCGCAGAAGTCACTCGCCAAGGTCGTGCTGGTGAACTTCGCCAGTCCGACGGGCCTGAGACAGATCGGTGATGCCAGCTATTACGCGACCTCTAAATCAGGTGATGCCAAATACGGTGAAGCTGGTTCGGCCGGCTTCGGTACGGTGCGCGCCGGTGCACGGGAACGTGCGAACGTTGACTTGACCGCCGAGCTGATCGAACTGATCACATCACAACGTAACTTCCAGGCGAATGCCAAAGCGATTGAAACCAACAATACGCTGACGCAGGCCATCATCAATATCCGTAGTTAATACGGCAAAGTAACCGGAGTCTGACATGGACCGTTTAGCCTTTACCGCCATGGCGTCGATCAATGAGCGACGACTGTTGCGCGAACAGCTCAATAACGAGCTGGCTAACGTCTCTACTGTCGGCTTCAAGAAAAGCTTTGAAAGCGCCATGGTGGCTGTCAAAGCCAAGGGTGATGGCTTCGACACGCGCATACAACCCTTCATCGAGAAAACCAATGCCGTGAATCTTGAGCCTGGCGCCATTATGGCCACGGGTAACAAGCTTGATGTTACGTTACTTGATAAAGCAGTGCTGGGTGTACAGGCCAAGGATGGCACGCTTGCCTTCACCCGCCGCGGTGATCTGCATCTCAATAGCCAAGGGGTTTTGGAGAACGGCTCTTACCATCCGGTGCTATCGACCGATGGATTGCCGATTACGATTCCACAGGGTTTCGACGTACAGATCACGCGCGAAGGTGATATCTACGCCCGCGACCCGGCCCAGCCCGCGCCGGCGGTTCAGATTCTGGTAGGACGGTTGATGCTGCGCGATGCCAGCAATATCGTTTTCCAGCGTCGGCCTGACAGCCTCTACACGCCTCAACAAGAATTCCGTCGCGACAATGGTGATTTTCAAAATGGTCCAAATCAACCCATCATCGCCGTCGGCGCACTGGAGAGCAGTAACGTTAATCCAGTGACTGCCATGGTCAAACTCATCGATTTTTCGCGCTCATTTGAGACCCAGGTGCGCACTATCAAAGAAGCAAAATCACTGGACGAGTCCGGTGCCAGCATGCTCCGCACACGTAATTAATGCACTGACAGAATAAAGTAAAAAAGAGAGGACATCATGGATGCATCAATGTGGGTAGCCAAGACCGGTCTGGATGCACAACAGACTCGACTCAGCGTTATCTCGAATAACCTGGCTAACGTCAACACAACCGGCTTCAAGCGCGATCGCGCGATGTTCGAAGATCTTTTGTATCAGAATGTACGTCAGGCAGGGGGTCAAACAGCGCAGACCACACAGTCACCTACCGGTCTGATGATCGGTACGGGTACCCGTATCGTCGCAACAGAGAAAAGCCACGCGCAGGGCAATATGATCAATACGCAAAATGCGTTGGATATTGCGATTGCTGGCGAAGGATTTTTTCAGATCACCATGCCCGACGGTACCACCGCCTACACGCGCGATGGCTCCTTCAAGCTCTCCAACGTGGGTCAGCTGGTCACCGCAACCGGTAACCCGTTGGCACCGCCCATTGTCATTCCAGGCAATGCCTCTTCAATCACGATTGGTGAAGATGGCACCGTGAGTGTGGAGATTTTTGGTGGTGGCGGCGCTCAGCAGCTCGGGCAGATTCAGGTGGCACGTTTTGTGAACGCTGCCGGTTTGACGCCCTTGGGCGGCAACCTCTACAAAGAAACCGTCGCGAGTGGTGCACCTCAGCTGCTGAACCCCGGTACGCAGGCGGCCGGTACGCTGCGACAGGGCATGCTGGAGGCCTCCAACGTCAACGTGGTTGAAGAAATG
>SYFN01000210.1 GCA_005800405.1 Burkholderiales bacterium | reverse complement strand
CGGCTAGATTCAATAGCCCGACCTTGTGTTTGATGACATTCTGAGAAACACTACTCATGGGGTTACTCCTTGGCGCTTGCGCGCTGGTTTAATAAAGATTCGCATCATTATCAAACCGAGTAACCCCACCCTTTGGCAAGGACTTTCTGTCAGATTAAGTCTGAACTACTACACCTGGGCCGCCCTTCAGCGATAGATCTCTCAGGATCTCAGTTGCTCGCTGCGATGATGCGCACATTGGTACTCAGCGTCTGGTGACTACCGATACGCATGAATGCGCCAGTTTCCAGCACACGCAGTAGCTTGACTTGCAATTCCACCGGCATTTCAATCACTTCATCAAGAAACAATGTGCCGCCATAAGCGCGTTCAAAGTAGCCTTTGTGCTGCCGATCCGCGCCAGTAAAACTACCCTTTTCGTGACCGAAGATCTCACTCTCGATGAGTTGTGGAGAGATCGCACCACAATTGATGGGAATAAAGGGCTGACGATGACGAGCGCTCTGCGCATGAATAGTCTGCGCAACGAGCTCTTTGCCAGTGCCACTCTCGCCAAGTAACAGTACAGTGGCCTCGGTCGGTGCGACGCGGCTGATATGCTCGGATAAGATTTTCATGGGAACGGAAGTCCCCAGCAAACAAGGAGAACTCGCCTGCCTGCGGGTATCCTGTACCGTCCGAGACAAGTCTCGCAGCCAACGCCGGACCCGATGCAGATCCAGCGGCTTGGTCAGGTAATCTGTGACTCCAAGCCGCCAGGCATCAATGACAGCATCGACGCTGGGCTCAGCCATCATCATGATCACGATTGTCCTGCTCGACGTGCCGCTGACGTCAATCAAGCTGAGACCGGATCCATCTGTAAGATTCTGAGCCGTAAATAGAACATCGGGGCGCTGCAAGGTGATTTGTATCCAGGCTTGTTTGATACTCGTCACCACCAAGCTGCTCAAACCTTCGTCCCGCGCCGCTTCGCGTAATAAATTACTGGATACACCGTCCTCATCGACAATCAGCACGTTGGACATAGGTCTGTCGACTATCTGTGCGCGTCACTTGGATGATTCAACGTGAACCTTCAGCAGGAGAGCCACCGCTCATGCCACTTGATGAGGTATCGCCCGACGTACCAGTAGCAGAACCCGTACCACCAGAGGAACTACCTTCACCCAAGCTGCCAGGTGCGACGGATGTACCGCCTGAACCACGACCGGAACTACCACCCGGCGGTGGTGTTGTGGCTGAGCCGGGCTTGGTTTCCTTGTCTGCGGGCGGTAGCATTGAAGGTGTCGACGGCGCAGCGTCAGGTGCGGTCTGTCCCGGTGATGGTGCGGTACTCGTACTGCCTGGCTCTGTGCCTGCACCACCCTCACTGCCTCGATTGCAGGCAGTCAGGCTGGCAAAGATCAAACCTGACAAAACAAGAATTTTCTATGCATGAAATTTCGGGGTCATGACTGATCCTTTCAACGGAGGGTAGAGTCGTCTGATGTCTTCTTGACTTTGCCATCGTGCACAAGTTTCAACACATTGGGCAGTCTTATGCGCAACGGCAAAATACCTCACTCTAAAGCAAGCCGGTGCCCTAACAAGGCGAAGCAGCGCGAGAATATCTTCGTTGATATCAAACAGTATTTTTTATGCACCCTGGTGCAGATTGATCATTTTTCATTCTCATCATCTGCAATGACACCATCAATATCTGTCATGCATTGCAAGCTTCTGCATGGAAGCTCGCAAGCCATGCTGTCTTTGTATCGGCAAATCGAACGGGTTGCGATGACAAATGCCGCTGTGCTTATCGAGAGCGAAAGCGGTACAGGCAAAGAGCTGATTGCCCAATCCATTCATTTGTCTGGTCAACGAGCTGACAAGCAGTTCGTTGCGGTCAACTGTGGCGCGGCACCAAGTCATCTCATCGAAGCAGAATTGTTCGGACATGAGAAAGGTAGTTTTACGGGTGCTAAACGCCGACAGACTGGCTACTTTGAGTACGCATCAGGCGGCACACTATTTCTTGATGAGATTTCGGAAATGCCACCTGACATGCAAGTCAAACTACTGCGTGTACTTGAGTGCGGCAGCTTCTATCGCGTCGGCGGTAGCGAGTCTGTTAAGGTGGACGTGCGATTGATCGGAGCAACCAATCGCCCACTCAAAGACGCGGTCCAGGCAGGGAGTCTTCGACAGGATTTAATGTACCGTCTCGCTGTATTCCCGATTTATGTTCCTCCGTTGCGCGAGCGTGGAAACGATACCGCATTACTGGCAAAGCATTTTCTAGAAGAATTGAATCGGGAAGCTGGCACTATCAAACGATTTTCGAAACAGACGCTGGGGCAACTGCAACGTCATCGCTGGCCCGGCAATGTGCGCGAATTAAAGAACTTTGTGCATCGAGCTTATATTCTGTCTGCAGACATACTAACGCTGGAGATTCCGCCACCGGTTGGACAGCAAGTATCGTCAAGAGTAGATGGCACGCTCGATTTTACGATCGGCACTGCACTGGCTGATGCGCAGAAAGAAATCATTCTGGCGACACTACATCATCACCGGGGCAACAAGCGTATGACAGCAGAAACCCTGGGCATTAGCTTGAAAACACTGTACAACCGTCTCAAGGCATACTAACCGCCGCTGCCGCACGCAGCAACACATCTGCATCGCCGCTGGCCAATTGTTTTGCATCCGACAGATTTTGACGAAATCGGCGTGCGCCAGGCAAACCTGTCATCAGTCCCAGCATATGTCGCGTGATGCTATTGAGCCGTGGTCCACCCAAGGTAAGCTGCTCACGAATATACGGGAGCATCGCATGGATGATCTGCACGCGCGTGCGCGCGCACAGGGGATCGCCGTAATAACGCGAATCGAAATCAGCCATGAGGTAGGGGTTGTGGTAGGCCTCACGACCGATCATGACACCATCGACCTGTGCTAGATGGCTGTCGATCTCAGCGAGTGTGCAGATACCACCATTGATGATGATTTCCAGTTGTGGAAAATCTTTTTTCAGCTGGTAGACATAGTCATATCGCAATGGCGGAATTTCACGATTTTCTTTGGGTGACAAGCCACTTAGAATTGCATTACGTGCATGGATTATAAAAATTTTACATCCGGCATCGGCCACTTGTCCAACGAAGTCTTGCACGAAACCATAACTATCGACCTCGTTGATGCAGATACGATGCTTGACAGTGACCTCAATATTTACTGCGTCGCGCATCGCCTTCACACAATCGGCCACCAGTGCAGGCTCGGCCATCAGGCAAGCGCCAAATGCACCGCGCTTTACCCGCTCGGACGGACAACCGCAATTGAGATTAATCTCGTCATAACCCCATTGCTCACCGAGTTTCGCGCACTGGGCAAGATCATCAGGCTCGCTGCCACCCAGCTGTAGCGCGACTGGGTGTTCTTCATCACTGAAATCAAGATGACGTCCCCGGTCACCATGAATTATCGCGCCGGTCGTGACCATCTCGGTGTAGAGCCAGGTATGACGCGTGATCTGCCGATGAAACATTCGGCAATGGCGGTCGGTCCAGTCCATCATCGGTGCGACCGACAGACGTCGAGCGGGTAGCGGATTTTGGTCTTTCACGCGGAGCAGACTTTCATTCGGAAGCACGCATTTTACCGGCTCTGACGCAGCGCTCGTGGCATACAGTAAAGTAGCGGCTTGGGACGCTTTGTGACAACGACCTCGTATCAATCTGAAATCATTCTGACCATGAGCCTCGACACTTCTCACTACTGGATGCCGTTTACGGCCAATCGGCAATTCAAGTCTCGGCCGCGTCTGCTCAAGGCGGCGGCAGGCATGTACTACACCGCCGAAGACGATCGCCAGATCCTCGATGGTACCGCCGGCTTGTGGTGTGTCAATGCCGGCCACGCGCATCCAAAAATTACGCAGGCGGTCGTCGAGCAGGCGCAGACCATGGATTTCGGCACACCATTCCAGATGGGGCATGTGAGGGCTTTCGAAGCTGCCAGTAGTCTGGCGGCCATGGCGCCGGCGGATCTGAATCGCGTTTTCTTCTGCAACAGCGGCTCAGAGGCCGTCGATACCGCACTGAAGATGGCGCTGGCCTATCACCGCATGCGCGGCGACGGATTGCGCACCAAGCTGATTGGACGTGAGCGCGGCTATCATGGCGTGGGTTTCGGTGGGATCGCTGTCGGCGGCATTGCGGGCAACCGCAAGCACTTTGGCCCCGCCCTGTCTGGTGTTGATCATCTGCGCCATCCACTCGATATCCAACGCAATGCTTTTGCACGGGGCGTGCCCGAACACGGTGCCGAGATCGCTGACGAGTTCGAGCAACGACTGCTCGCACTGCATGACCCTGCCACGATCGCAGCACTAATTGTCGAACCTGTGCAGGGTTCGACCGGCGTGATCATTCCACCCAAAGGCTACCTGAACAAACTACGTGCGGTATGTGACAAATACGGCATCCTGCTGATCTTTGATGAAGTGATTACCGGATTTGGTCGAATGGGAACCGCCTTTGCTACGAATTATTTTGATGTCATCCCCGACATGATCTGCTGCGCCAAAGGTTTGACCAATGCTGCGGTTCCTATGGGTGCAGTGGTAGCGAAGCAGGCGATTTACGATGAATTCATGGCGCGCGCACCTGAGAACAGCATCGAGTTTTATCACGGCTATACCTATAGCGGCCATCCGCTGGCCAGTGCCGCGGCGATCGCTGCGCTGAATGTCTATCGTGAAGAAGCCCTGTTCGAGCGCGCGGCGGCGATGTCATCCGCATTTGAAGATGCTGCGCATGCACTACGAGATCTTCCTTACGTAAAAGACATTCGCAACATTGGTCTGGTCTGCGCCATCGAACTTGAGCCCCTGCCTGGCAAGCCAACGGCACGCGCTTATCAGGTATTCGAGCGCTGCTTCTGGGAGAAAAATATCCTGATCAGAACGACCGGCGACATCATTGCGCTGTCACCGCCACTGATCATTGACGAGGCACAGATCAGCACGCTATTCGGATCGCTCAGCGACGTCCTGAAAACAAGCCATTAAAAAAGCGCCAGCAGGCGTTTTTTTAAAAGAGATGTAACGAAGATCAGGCGGCTTCTCTTGAGGCTTTCCTGCGCTCATGCTCTTTCAGGAAGCGTTTGCGCAGACGAATGCTCTTGGGTGTGATCTCGACCAACTCATCGTCATCGATAAATTCCACCGCATATTCCAGCGTCAGATCGATCGGAGGCACCAGTCTGACTGCTTCATCAGTACCCGAAGCACGAACGTTGGTCAGCTGCTTGCCCTTGATCGGATTGACGACCAGATCGTTTTCGCGCGAGTGAATACCGATGATCATACCTTCGTACACCGGATCATTGTGGCTGACGAACATGCGCCCACGCTCCTGCAGCTTCCAGAGCGCGTAGGCGACGGCTGCACCATCATCCTGGGAGATCAGTACACCATTGCGGCGACCCACCAGCTCACCTTTGTTCGGATCGACCGGGCCGTAGGCGTCGAAGACATGACTCATCAGACCGGTGCCGCGGGTCAAAGTCATGAACTCGCCCTGAAAACCGATCAGTCCACGTGCCGGAATACGGTATTCGAGCCGTACACGCCCTTTACCATCCGGCTGCATATCTTGCAAATCACCACGGCGGCGTCCGAGTTCTTCCATCACGCCGCCTTGGTTCGCTTCTTCGACATCGACGCTCAGGTTTTCAAAAGGCTCATGCCGAACGTCGCCGACCATCTTAAACACGACGCGCGGACGTGAAACGGCAAGTTCATAACCTTCACGGCGCATGTTTTCCAGCAAAATGGTCAGGTGGAGTTCGCCTCGACCAGACACTTCAAAAATCGTGTCGTCGTCGGTAGGCAAAACGCGCAAAGCTACATTGGACTTCAACTCGCGTTCAAGACGCTCGCGCAGCTGTCGGCTGGTAACGAATTTGCTCTCGCGTCCGGCCAGCGGTGACGTGTTGACCATGAAGTTCATCGTCAGCGTAGGCTCGTCCACCGTCAGCATCGGCAATGCATCGGGCGTATCGACCGCACATACGGTTGTACCGATACCCAAATCTTCTATACCGTTAATCAGTACGATGTCACCTGCCCAGGCCTCTGCAGCAATTTCGCGCTCCAGACCTTTGAACTTGAGCACCTGATTAATGCGCGCCTTGACCGGTGTGCCCTCAGATCCGTTCATGATCACGACATCCTGCAGCGCTTTGACGCGTCCGCGGCTGATACGACCGATACCGATCTTGCCGACATAAGATGAATAATCAAGCGAGGAAATTTGCAGCTGCAAAGGACCGTCAGGATCGTCATCACGCACGGGTACGTGGCGCAGCACGGCGTCGAACAAAGGCGTCATATCACCCTCACGCACGTTGGCATCGAGGCTGGCGTAACCATTCAGCGCGGAGGCGAAGACGACCGGGAAATCCAGCTGCTCTTCGGTGGCGCCGAGCTTGTCGAACAATTCAAAGGTCGCATTGATCACCCACTCCGGACGCGCGCCGGGACGATCGATCTTGTTAACCACAACGATGGGCTTCAGACCCAATGCCAGTGCCTTGCGGGTCACGAAGCGGGTTTGCGGCATTGGACCTTCCACCGCGTCCACCAGCAGCAATACCGAATCCACCATCGATAGCACACGCTCAACCTCACCAACAAAATCGGCGTGGCCGGGAGTATCAACGATTTTGATATGCGTGCCCTTGTATTCCACCGCGCAATTCTTGGCGAGGATGGTGATACCCCGCTCT